>JAJDDU010000084.1 GCA_029260155.1 Phycisphaerae bacterium
CACGCAAGATGTCGAACAAGTGCGCTCGCAATACACCGATACTGAGACCCGTTTTCAAGAGCCCGAAACTGACCATGGAGGTGTGATACAGTGACTGTGACGGTGGATGAATACCGCCAGGTGGGCGCGGTCGTGGCGGCCTGGAAACAGCCCCTCCTTTTGACACACGCGCGACCGGACGGCGACGCGTTGGGATGCCTGGTGACCATGCGTTCGATACTTCGGTCGCTCGGGGCCAAGCCGACGACACTGGTGTACGATCCTGTCCCTGAGAACTATCGGTTCCTGGTCGACGACGATGTCCCGTCTGTTCTCGGCGTGGACGTCGAGCTCGGCGACCTTCAAGAGATCGACGGCGCTCTCATCATGGACACGTGCACGTACAACCAGCTGGAGCCGGTCGCTGATTGGCTGCGGGAAGCGACGTGCCGTAAAGTGGTCATCGATCACCACGTGACGCGTGATGCACTGGCTGACGTCTACGTGATCGACGAGCGTGCGAGTGCTGCGTGCGTCCTGCTCTACGAGTGGGCCGCCGCCTGCCGTCAGGAGTTGGATTCCGTGGCCGTCCGCGCCCTTTTCACGGGGATCGCGACGGACACCGGCTGGTTCCGCTTTTCCAATTGTGATGCCCGTTCTCTGGAGATTGCAGGCGACCTGGTTCGGCGAGGCGTCACTCCCGAGGCGATTTACAAGCGGCTTTTCGAGTCGCAAACCGCCTCGCGCGTCCGCCTCTTCGCCGCCGCCCTCGGTGCGATGGAGCTGACCGACAACGATCGCGTCGCGGTGCTGCCCCTTACCGTTGCGATGTTCACCGCCACGGGTACGTCGCCGGCCGACACTGAAAACTTGGTCAACGAAGCCTTGAAAATCGACTCGGTGCGCGTCGCGGTTCTCCTTGCGGAAAGCGGTGACGGCATGGTCAAGGCGAGCTTTCGCAGCAAGGATGATTTCGACGTGGCTGCGCTGGCCGCTGAGTTTGGCGGCGGCGGTCATCTTCGTGCGTCCGGCGCTCGTATCAAGGGCACGCTCGCCGAAGTGAAGGAACAAATCCATGAAAAACTCAAGATCTAAAGACGAACGTCGAACGTCGAACGTCGAAAACCGGGTGTCCCCTCTGCTTTCTGTTTGCTGCTTTCTACTTTCTGCTTCCCTGTCATCTGCGTGCGTCGACGCGAAGCCGGCGTCCGAATGTCTCCCCGGCGGGGCGGTTGTGTACCTTGAGTGGTCCGGCGCTGGGCCGACGGGAGTAGCACAAGCCACAACGCCCTTCGGCAAGTGGCTGGCTGATCCCGATCTCAGCCGACTCATCGATGAAGTCACGCGTATCATCGCCATCAAGGTCAAGCAGCAAGCCGCCGCTGAAGGCCAAGTCGAAATTGCCGACGCTGCCATGCGCGTGTTATCGACGCTCTGGCGACGGCCGGTCGCGGTCGAAGTGCTCGACGTGACGCTTGTGGAGGGGCGTCCAAGCGTGCGGGCGGTGCTCGCCATCGATGTAGGCGTCGACGAAGCGGCTGCGCTTACCCAATCAATCGATCGCATCGCCGCTGTGCTGGAACTGCCCCGCGCAGACGATGAGGACATCCGGGGTCACACCTTCAGACGCTTCGATCATCCGGCCGTACCTGCCATTCGCTGCGGCGTGGTCGATGGTGTGTGCCTTCTCACGATCGGCGAGTCTACGACTGAGGACGTGCTGGCTGCGATTTCCGGCAGCGCTCCTACGATGCATCAGGACGCCACCCTCGTGGCTGCCATGGACACCATCGGTCGAAAGCAACGCACGACGCTGTCTCTGTTGCATATCGATATTCAGGCTGTGCTGCGTAAAGCGCGTCAGGTTTTTGCGTCGACAACGGGCGCGCCGCAGCCGATGCTGCCGCCGCCTGTCGAAGCGATTCTCGAAGCGACATCGATCAATCGGTTGCGTTCGGTGACCGGGACTTGGCAAATCGACCACGACGGGTATCGCGAGTCGTGGTTCCTCGCGCTCCCGCCGGTTGAGGGTCGCCCGCGATGGCTGAATCAAGAACCGCTCACCGACGACGATCTGATGCTCGTCCCAAAGGACGCCACCTTCGCAAAGCTGGTGAATTTCCGATTTTCCGACCTCTATGACGGACTCATGCACGTCGTCGACTCCGTCGGCCCGCTCGCGCAAATGCCGGTTGCCAACGCGATCGCCACCGCAGAGGGCATGATGGGTCTGCGCATCAAGCAAGATATCCTCGACCTGCTCGACGACGGATCGGCTGCGTATATCACGCCGAACAATGGCGGGCTGCTCATTACCGGCATCACCATTCTCATCGAGGCACGAAACCCGGATGGGCTGGCGGAGTTGCTCGCGCGGCTGACACGTCACATCGACGGAGAGGTCGGCCCCGGAGTCGTCGCTGTCCAAGAGAAACGCTACAAAGACCACACCATCTGTTTTGCCTCGATCACCGGCGTACCGATACCTGTCGCACCGGCTTGGTGTGTGCACGGCCGCCATGTCATCATCGCCCTGTATCCGCAGATGGTCATGCATGCCATCGATCATCTCTCCGTTCGAGACCGGTCGAACAGCTTGCTCGCAAACCCGGACTTCGCGCGTGCTCGGAAGATGCTGCCGGAGCGGTGCAGTGCGATCGTCTATTCCGACACGAAGGCTGATATGACGGACCTCTACAAGGTGCTCCTGCCGCTGGCGACCGCCGCGTGTGGCTGGGCCCGCGGGCAGGGCGTGCCGATTGACGCCGGCATGATCCCGGCATCGAGTCGCCTCACCGAGCCGCTGTTTGGCGATGTCATGGGTCTGTCCTCCGGCGCCGACGGACTGCTCTTGACCACGCATGCATCGCTTCCCGTCGCCGCCGCTGCCGGAGCGACTCCCATGGTAGCTGCACTCGGGGTGTCGGTTTTGATGCCCAGTCTCTCTCGTTCGCGCGAACAGGCCAAGAAGGCGGTCAGTTTGGCCAACACCCGGGCCATCGTGACAGCCTGCCTGATCTATGCCAGCAACCACGACGGGGCGTTCCCGCCGGACCTCCAGAAGTTGGTCGACGAAGGGGCGATCGGTGCAAAAGTGATGCGCTCGCCGAGAGATGATCGTGAGCACATTTCGTACATCTACATTCCCGGTCTGCGTAACGATAGTCCGCCTGACACCATTGTGCTTTACGAAAACCCGGACATCGGCGGGGGCAGCGCGGTCGGCTTTGCGGACGGTCACGCAGAATGGATGGAGACCGCCGAACTGAAACGTAAACTGGCCCGCCAGAGCGAAAGGCCGCAACCCAAGACGCAACCATAACGCCATGAAAACCATTATAGAGCCATTCAAAATCAAGGTGGTCGAGCCCATACACATGACCACGCCGGAGCAGCGCGAAGGCGTCCTGCAAGAGGCCGGATTCAATCTGTTTCTGGTCAAAGCCCGCGACGTGCTGATCGACCTTCTGACCGATTCCGGCACTGGCGCGATGAGCAGCGAGCAGTGGGCGGGCATCATGCGGGCCGACGAATCCTACGCCGGTGCTGAGTCCTTCTACCGCTTCGAGCGGCAGATGCAGGAGATAACGGGGTTTACGCACGTGCTGCCCACTCATCAAGGACGAGCCAGCGAGCGCATCCTTTTCGAGCTGATCGGCGGCGCGGGAAAAGTCGTGCCCAACAACGCCCACTTCGACACCACCCGCGCCAACGTCGAGCACAGCGGGGCGGAACCCGTGGACCTGCCGATCGACGAAGCCAAGGATCCGAAGAACCGTCATCCGTTCAAGGGCAACATCAATCTCCAAACACTCGAAGACTTGATTGGCCGCGTCGGCGCCGACCGCGTGCCTGCGGTCATGGTCACGGTGACCAACAACAGCGGTGGCGGCCAACCCGTTAGCCTGGAAAACCTGCGCGGCGTGCGCGCGATCTGCGACCGCCACGGTATCCCGTTTTTTCTGGACGCCTGCCGCTTCGCCGAAAACGCGTGGTTCATCAAAATGCGCGAAGAGGGGCAGGGCGACCGATCCGTCAGGGACATCGTGCGTGAGATGTTTGATCTTGCCGACGGCGCGACCATCTCCGCCAAGAAAGACGGCATCGTCAACATCGGCGGCGTCCTGCTGTTGCGCGACGACGCGCTCTTTCAAAATGCCACGAACCTGCTGATCCTGACCGAAGGATATGTTACGTACGGCGGGCTGGCAGGACGCGACCTCGAGGCCATGGCCCGGGGTTTTGAAGAGGTCTTGCGCGAGGACTATCTTGACTACCGGATTCGCAGCACCGCCTACCTTGGAAATCAACTCACTGAGGCCGGCATCGCCATTGTTGAGCCTCCCGGAGGCCACGCCATCTATGTCGACGCGAAGGCGTTCTGTCCACACATTCCGCCGGCGGAGTTTCCGGGGCAAGCTGTGGTGGCGGGGCTATACCGCATCGGCGGCGTGCGTGCGGTCGAGATCGGCAGCGTGATGTTTGGCGGCGGGGGGCATGCTCCGCCCGCCATGGAGTTGGTCCGCTTGGCCATGCCGCGTCGCGTCTACACCCAGAGTCACATCGACTACGTGGCTGAGGCGATGAGCGAGCTCCACGCGCGTCGCGATACGCTGCGCGGACTGCGCATCGTGGATGAGCCGCCCGCACTACGCCACTTCACCGCTCGGTTCGAGGAGCTCTGATGCCCGGGCGCACCCCCAAACGGGTGGCGGTAGTTTCAATGTGACCGCTGTTGGCGGCCACGAATGTCGTTTGATCGCCGGCGGCATCGTTGAGTAGGAAGTCCACGACGAAGTCACCGCTCGCAGGCGGCGGCACGCGATGCGTGCAAGGTGGCCAAGTACGCGTCCGCAGCCGCCGGGGCGCCGGGCATGCTCTCGATTTGGCGAAGCGTCTGGCTCTTGGGGAGCACACGCTAACAACTAACGGCGCTCTGACCCCTTAAACGCCTCGACGGCATCCGGTCCGACGATAGTATGCGGTGCTGGCGGTGCCTAATAGCGAATCTGCAGTTTGTTAGTACTGTAACGGAGACACGTTGCCATGACTTCCGCGAACGAGCCTCAAGACACATTCGTTTTTTGCGGATACCTCATGCAAGACCCCTTTCTGAAGGACTTCAAAGGACGAGAGCAGTTCCTCTTGGCCACAATCGACACTTCCCTCCGCTGTACATGTGAAGACTTCCGTAGCCCCACGTTTGACGAGTTTCAGGGTCACACTAATGCGACGTTGTTCAGAACCATCGCCCCTGATCCCGTCGAGCATAGTGGCTACGTTCTGTCTGGCTACGCGATTGACCGTGCCTGGTTGACCGCGGTGGCACACCGTCCCGCTTACTGCGAGGAGGCACGGACGCCTTGGTGTTTGTATCGATACGCGGCGTATGCAAGACGAACGCGCGACGGTTTGCAACGGCTGGGATATGATGTGGCGGACGGATGTTTCGAACATCTGTCGATACTGCACAACTGCAATGTCTCGCTTGAGAAGATCCTGAGCTTGGGCGGCACTTTGAATCGATTCGGACTCTTTGACGATTGTGGATCGGCTCGCCGATTCGCTGAAGCAATACACCGGTCGGATATTGATGAGCCACATTATCAAATGCCGGTAGTGTGGGAGGTCTTTGGATCCAGCGGTGACGATGAAGTCGCGTAATCCGCAATAAGAGGGCGACGATAAGCCGCCGATGCAAATCGTCCACGACGCCGCCGGCCGGCGCGTGGAGACGATAGATCACGTCGATTTGGCTGAATCATGCGACACCGGCGGCGGCGTTTCTTTCACCCGTCGCCGGCAATGCCTGTCCGCAGCTTGGAATGACAAGGGGGTGCGGTCCGAATGCAGGTAGCGAGGCCCGCGACTTGGTGCCTATGCGTCGCCGAGAACCTCGATGGCGACGACGGTAACATCATCCATCGGGGTGAGCGAGCCTTCCTGCGCGTCGAGCGCCTGAGTCAGTCGGGCGATGGTGTCCTCCACGCTGGTGGTGAGGTTGGGTACCAAGGAATGAAAATCGTCCGACGCGTTGGTCGTTGACGGCGTGGGCGCGTCGAAGGCGTCCTCGATTCCGTCGGTGTATAGCAGCACCTTATCGCCGGGGCGGAGCTGAACCGTTTTGGTCACGCACTCCATGTCCTCAAAGAGCCCCATGAGACCGCCGACCGCTTTCATCTCATGGACCTCTCCATCGGGTGAGATCACGTACGGATAGGGATGTCCGCCCCGTGCGTAGGTCATCTCCAGAGTCTCAATGTTTACGACGCAATACACACACGTGACGAACTGGCAGTTGGGCAGGCTGTGTTTGGCCAGCGAATTGTTGAGCATACGCAGGGATTCGCCGGGCTCGACGATTTCGGACTCGTCGCCCTTGATGCGTTTGGTGATCAGCGCCTGCCTGATGAACATGGTGAGAAGTCCGGCGGCGACGCCGTGGCCGACCGCGTCTGCGAGGTAGACCCCCACGTGACGCTCGTCGAGGCGTTGGATATCGAAGACGTCCCCGGAGACGAACGTGGCCGGGCGGTAAATCGTTCCGAAGCGCAGTGGTCCGATCTGTTCGACGTCATGGGGGAGGAAGTCGCGTTGCAGGCGGGAGGCCAATCGCATCTCGTCGTCGATTTCGAGGAAGTGCTTTTGGAGGCGTGCGCCGAGGGCTTCCGTGTGATGAAGTTGTTGTTCGATCTGACGAAGCTGGGTCTGAAACCGCGTGAGCGTGTTCAGTCGCCAGGAAAGCTCTTCGCTGGTAATCCCGCGATCAGCGAGGTCGACGAGCGAGTCGTCCGGGAGCTGTACGCTCGTGGTGTCGGCGCCGACGACCACGGCAGCGATATGCTGGGCGTCGGCCGACTTCATCGCGCGGAAAAACCCCCCGTCGCTGCACAGGGCAGTGCTGACTACGCCGCTGCCGAAAACGACAGCATCAACCGTCGAACGATTGAGTTGTGCGGCCGCCGTGGCGGCATCGGGCACTTGCTCAACGCTCCAGTTGTGTTCGGTCATCCAGTCACCGAATCCGATCGGCAACCCTTCTGTTGAACCCACCAGCATCACTTGCATTGACGGCCTCGCCCTCACGACCCGGCGTATGGACGATCGCGCCGCTTATCGGTACTACGATTGCGGGCGCGCGCCATGTCGCGATGCATCACGATTCGGCGGGTTATTGGGGCCGCTTGAGAACGGACGACGGAATGTCGACGAGGTCGCCCTCGGCGATGCCTTCCCGGGCGAACACGCCGGCTGGAACCTCCAAAGCGTAGCGATAAGGAAAGCGCGGGACATACGAACGCTCGTCGAGCGCGGCCATGGTGAACGTCTGGACGATGGCAAAGTCCTCACGGATGTAGGCGATATCCAGGTCGATAATAGTGTTCTTCATCCAGAATCCGTTACGCTGATCGCTCTCAAAGATGAAGATCATGCCGCGCGCGCGGCCGTCTTGCAGAGGTGCCAGCTCGTCGGCGGTGACGAACATCAGGCCCTTGAGTCGCTCGTCGTTTTCGTCGGCCACCCAGGCTTCGACGGAGAGTTCCTTCACCTTGATCGGTACGATGCCCAGTTTGTCCAACGCGTTCGGCTCCTCGGGCGTGCAGCCCGCGATAGAGGTTGCGAGGAGAGCGATTGTCAGAATGCCACGTTTCACGAGTGGAAGCTCCCGATCATGTCAGCCGGTTTAGAATGACGTCCTTAATGAAATCCCGCGCAATGGCACCAGGGTCAACATCGCGATCGTACACTGGCTCGTTTCGGTTGAAGTCGATTCGTCGACGAACGAACCTTCCATCCACGATGAATATCTCGCGTACGGCGATCGGGCAAACTCCAACGTCGTCTAGACGGGCGTATCGCTGATTGGATGTGTCGTACTCGCTCACCAATAGGCAGGCCCCGCTGTTGGCTTCTTCAGGTGTATCGATCTCGGACCCAAAGTGCCTGCCGAAGAAAAAGCAGTATCGCCGGAACACGGGACCTCTACGAAAATCAGCCACGAAGAACCAAGTCCTCTCCACCCGCATGCCTCGAAGGAGGTTTTCCCAGGCCTCCTGCACCATCAACGGGTAGTCCCGGACTTGCACGCTTACTTCCTGCGAACGTTCACTGATTTTACCCGCGTAGACCGTAAACTCGAACCGTAGGCGCTCCATGGTCCTTGTCCAGACCATGTATTTTCTTTGTCGACTCTGCACGGCTCGGGCGTCCGCCTCCCCGGCCACCTCATCGACCCATGCGTCGGCTTCTTCTGCCTTCCCAAGTTCCGTCAGGTAACGGTCGAACGTCTTGAGAACACGTGTTCCGATGAACTGAAGAAGTGGATCAAAGCAGCCGTCGTCCGCAGCTTGAATCGAGTCGAAGTACTCGCGACGCTCATGCTGCTGGATTACGGCACAGGTCAGGCCTCGCTGGTAAAACACGAGATCCTGCCACAGCCGTGCGGTGCGACCGTTTCCATCGCTGAACGGGTGGATGGCCGCAATCGCCCAATGCGCCCAAACGCCCATCAAGAGCGGTGTTTCGTCGCCTGCGACGGCGAGCCTTGCCAGAACTCGGTCCACGAGTGTCGGCACGACTTCGTGACGGGGCGGCTTCCACGCCGCGCCGGTAATCGTCACGCCGTGATCGCGAAAGCGCCCGGCCCTGTCGTCGTCGATGTCACGCAGGATGAGGCCATGGATTTCGAGAAGTCTCTCCCTAGTGTGGATCGACATGTCGTCCGTGGCGACCTCGCTCAGCGAGCGCGCGGCTTCGCCCAGATTGCGCGCTTCGTACGCTTCGCGAGGTTTGGACGGGATGAGCTTGCCCGTGTCCAGGATCATCTTGGTTTCGCGGAAGTCGAGCGTGTTGCCTTCGATGGCATTGCTGTGATGAACACGCTCGGGCAGGAGTTCGTCCTGGATGCGCCGAACAACATCCGCGGGCAGCGGGCGGAATTCGTTGACTCTGCGCGCAGTCTCCACAACGTCGGAGATGCACTCCTTCGACGTTGCGTCCAATGCGATTTGGTCAGGCAGAATCAGTTCCATTGCACTCGCACTCCGAGAACGGTGATCGAATCCTACAAGACGCGCGCGAGTTCGTCGATATTGGGCCACTCCCGCTGCTATGACTGATCCATCTCGGCCAAGCGAGCTTCGATCAGTTCGCCGGTGAGTTTGGGGTCTGCCTTGCCGCCGGAGATACGCATAACCTGCCCGCGGAGGAAGCCTGCGGCTTTTTTGGCTTTCTTCGGGTTGGATACCGCGTCGCGAACGGCCTGCTCGTTGGCGGCGAACGCTTCGTCGACCCAGAGGGCAGTTTGGTCGGTGTCGAGAACGGCGACCAATCCCATGGCGTCGGCTAGAGATTCGGGCGACTCGGTGGATTCGAGCATCCCCTCGGCGATGTGCTTGGCGGCGGATGCGCTCACGGTGCCGTCGTCCACCAATCGAGCCAACCCCGCGATCCGATCGGCGTCGATGCCCAACGATCCGACAAATTCGCCCCGGTCATTTGCGAAGCGTGCCCAGACATTCACAAACTGCTTGGCCAAAGTGTTCGCGTTGCAGCCGGCTGAAATGGCAGCGTCGAACAGGTCGGCGGTGGCGCGATGTGACACGATCATCGCGGCGTCAGCGGCGGATAGGGCGTAGGTCTGCACCAGCCGCCGACGTCGGGCCTGCGGTAATTCCGGGAGCTTCGCCCTGGTGTCGGTCAGCCACTCTTGATCGATTTCGACGGGCAGCAGGTCGGGCTCGGGAAAATAGCGGTAGTCGTGGGCGGACTCCTTGCCGCGCTGAAAAACCGTGACACCGCGGTCGTCGTCCCAACCGCGGTTCTCGTTGGGCCTGTCCTTAATGACATATCCGGGGTCGGCCAACCAATCTTGCACCTGGCGACGGTACTCGTACTCGATGGCACTGCGGACGGATCGAAAGCTATTCAGATTTTTTACTTCTGAAATCGGCGTGCGATGCTCCGTACCGTTCGCGGTGATGGCCACGTTGATGTTGGGCTCGAAACGCATCTGTCCTTGCTGCATGTTGCCGTTTGAGACGCCTAGATAAGTCACAAGCTTCTGCATTTGGACGCAAAACGTGTGGGCTTCTTCGGCGGAGTGAATGTCGGGCTCTGTTACGATCTCCAGCAGCGGCGTCCCGGTGCGATTCAGGTCCACCAGAGTGCAGCCAGGCGTGTCGTGGACGTTTTTTCCGGCGTCCTCTTCGAGATGGGCGCGGATGATGCTGATCGGCAGCGGCGTGTCATCCGTTGCAATGTCGAATTGCCCGTCGAGTGCAAGGGGCATGTCGTATTGCGTGATTTGGTAGTTCTTGGGCAGGTCGGGATAGTAGTAGCTCTTGCGGTCCCATTTCGAGCGTTCGGCGATTTCGCAATTCAACGCGATACCCGTGAGGACCGAAAGTTCGAACGCCCGACGGTTCATCACGGGGAGCGCGCCTGGCAACCCGAGACAAACCGGGCAGGTGCGACTGTTGGGCGGCGCTCCGAATTCGACCGCGCAGCCACAAAACAGCTTCGTGCGCGTGGCGAGCTGCACGTGAATCTCGAAGCCGACGATGAGCTCGTGTGTGATGTCCGATTCGGTGAGCATGAGAAGAAGCGATCAGCTATCAGTCTATCGAAAACGCCGCGGCCATCCTACAGTCTGCTCGCGATGGCGTGGGCGAGCGGGCTAACCACGAGGGGCACGACCTTGTCGGTTGCGAGCGCGGTGGCGCGATCGTAGAGGGACGCTGCCAGCTCTTTGAGCGCTTCGCTTTCGGTTCCGGTCCAGTACTTTCTCACGGTCAGAAAGACGCTCAGCGGTTGGCGCTCGTACGTTGCGGTGCGTACCTCGTAGGTGCTGGTCCGCGATTTCAATTCCACATACGCCTGCATGTCACACTCGGGGGTTAGGGCGATTCCGAAGTACGGCTGAGTGTCGATCGCGTGACACGACTCGTCTCCGAGTATGAACCCGCTGAACGGATGGTCTGCCCAAAACGTCTCAGCCACCAGCTGGTCGTGGTTGCCGCGATACTCCAGATCAAACCCGTAGACGACCTCGAGGTGGTCGTAGTCGATATCGCTGAATGTCAGGTGATACGGGGCGTACTCAAGAACCACATCCGACAGCGCGTGCATCGCCCCCGTGTCCTCAGCCCCGAAGTGCCCGAAACGCAGGCTGTTGGGCTCGAGACGCATCCACCGGCGCGACACGTCGTGCCCAGAATCTTCCTCCAGGAGAAGACTGCCGTCCTCCTGCCGACGAAACCGGCTCATCTTCGGAAACGCTTTGCGCACGCGGTCGAAAAAGTGCAGCACCGTCTCTCGCTCGAGCGCAAGATCGAGCTTGAGGAACAAGCGGCAGCTGACGTAGAAGTCGTCGCAGATTGTGTTGAAAATCTCACTCATATCATGCTTTCTCTGAATCCAGAGCCCCAGGTGGATCGGTCCCGCGCACCTGATTATTATCAGCCACATGAGCCTAAGGCAACCGCGTATTCGATACAAAGCTGTAAGCGGGGCCGTGGCCGTATCGGCGGAACAGGCCTGCGCAGCCTCCAGCACGTCACCGAAGGTCGAACGGAGATCATCGCTCGCACGCACTCCGAGTCCGCCGAAACTGTAAGCCAAACCGGGACGGCGGGTTACATCTGCTCGACGGTCTTGATGCCGAGGAGCGAGAGGCCCAGGCGCAACGTGCGGGCGGTGAGGTCGCAGAGACGGAGACGAGAGAGGCGGATTGGCTCGGGCTCGGCGTCGATGATGCGAACGCCGTGCTTGCGATCGTAGAAGAGACTAAACGCCTTGGACAAATCGTAGAGGTAGTCGGTCAGGACGTTGGGACGCAAGTCGGCCGCGACCTGGTGTACGGTCTCGGCGAAACGCAGGATGGTCCGGGCCAAACGAATCTCGGCGTCGTGTTCGAGAATGTACGGGGCGTCGGTCGGGAGCGTGGCAAAGTCGATGCCGGCCTTGCGGCCTATGCTGCGGACGCGGGCGTAGGCGTAGAGCATGTAGGGAGCGGTGTTGCCTTCGAGTGACAGCATGGTGTCCCAATCGAATTTGTAGTCGCTCGATAGGTTGTGCGAGAGATCGAAGTACTTGACCGCGCCGACGCTGATGGCTGCCGCTATTTCGTTGACGGTCTTTTCGTCGAATTGCGCCCGCCGTTCGTCGTCGGCTGCCGATTCTACGATGACGTCCTTGGCGCGCGTGAACGCTTCGTCGAGCAGATTCTTCAGTTTTATGGTGCCGCCATCTCGCGTTTTGAAGGGCGTGCCGTCGGCGGCGAGCATGTTGCCGAAGCCGAGATGCACCAGTTCGACGTCGCTGCCGCCCCAGCCGATTTTGCGGGCAGCGGCGAAGAGCATTTGAAAGTGCTGTTTCTGGGCTATGCCGACGAGGTAGATCAGGCGTTTGGCTTGGAGCGTTTCGATGCGGTGGTAGATGGCCGCCAGATCGGTGGTGTCGTAATTGTAGCCGCCGTCCGACTTGCGGATCATCATCGGCAGCGGCTCGCCGTCTCGTGCGGTGAACCCATCGAGGAAGACGCAGAGAGCGCCGTCGGACTCCTTCGCGAGGCCTTTTTTCTCGAACTGCCTTACGATGTCGGGGAGCATATCGCGGTAGAAGCTCTCGCCGCGGTCTTCGAGGCGTACGTCGAGGCGGTCGTAGATTTCGTGGCAGTGTCGCAGCGATTCGTAGCAGAACGCCCGCCAGACAGCCATTACTTCGGGCTGCTGACTCTGGAGTTCGACGACTGTTTGGCGACTGGTCTCCGCGAATTCGGGATCCGCGTCGTAGAGGGTCTTGGCGGCGACATAGAATTTTTCGAGATCGTCGAGGTGAAGGTCGTCGGGGCTTTCGAGAACGTGTGGCTGGGTGCGTCGCAAGTAGGCGAGCAGCATGCCGAACTGGGTTCCCCAGTCGCCGACGTGGTTGATTCGGTGTACCTCGTGTCCTTCGAATTCCAGAATGCGGGCCACACAATCACCGAGGATGGTACTGCGGACGTGGCCGACGTGCATCTCCTTGGCGAGGTTCGGGCTGGACAGGTCGACGGCGGCCACAACTGGATTCGCGGCCTTGTCGATACCAAGCCGGTCTTCCCACGCGTTGGCCGCGGGCGGAACCGAGGCCAGCTGGGTGGCGATATACTTGGGCTCCAAGCGAAGGTTGATGAAGCCGGGACCGGCGATTTCGGGGGCGGAACAAATGTTGGCCAGATCGAGATGATCGACGATGCGTTGCGCTACTTCGCGCGGATTCTTGCCGAGTTTCTTGGCCAATCCCATCGCGCAGTTCGACTGATAGTCGCCGAACTTGTCGTCTTGAGACCGATTGAGCAGCGGGTTGATCTCAGCTTCCGCCAAGCCGAACGCGCCAGCCACTGCGGCGGTAACGCGTTGCCTGAGTAGTTCGATGGTCGATTGCATGACGGAGCGGGCACCGGTTCTCAGGCCGTCGCGGAGCGGGTCCAGGCTGGGCGCGGCGCATCGCCCCAGAGAAGTTCGAGATCGTAGTATCGCCTCGTTTCGGGCGTGAAAATATGCACGACGATGTCGACCAAGTCGAGAAGGATCCATTCGGCATGGTCGTAGCCCGCGCGCCCGTAGGGCCGCGATCCGAGCTTCTTGGCGTGCTCGGCCATGGCATCGTAGCTACTACGCATCTGGCGGTCGGAACTTCCGGAACAGACGATGAAGAAGTCGGCGACGGACGATCGACCTCGAAGGTCCATGATCGTGACGTCGCTGCACTTGTTGTCATCTGCAACGCGGGCAAGCTCGACGGCGAGCAGTTCGGCGGATGTCGATGTCATCATTATCATTGTAGTGGAACCATGGGGCGCTAATCAACAGCGCAGCAAGCCTTGGACCTCGTTTCCACAGGTCGTGTGCAATATGCCACGTCCGAACAAGATGCTCCCCTCCGGGTCACCGCCGAACAGGGGAGCGCCACCCGCGATCTACGGCAGCCGCAGGAACTCTCCAATCATGGGAGCGAATTTGACGATTAGGCCCGCGAATACGACGCTGACCATGCTCATGAGCTTGATCAGAATGTTCAGACTCGGGCCTGAGGTGTCCTTGAAGGGGTCACCTACGGTGTCCCCGACGATGCCCGCCTTGTGGTCCTCGCTGCCCTTGCCGTACACGATGTAGTCGTCGGCGGCGTCGGCGGCGCGGATGGCGATGTCATTGCGGATGGCTGCGGGCACTTTCGCACGCTCCTTGGGATCATCTTTGAACATCTTGGCAGTGATAGTGCCGTGCGTCTCGATCAGTTTCTTGGCGTTGTCCCAGGCGCCGCCGGCGTTGGCCATGAAAATCGCCACGGCGAAACCGGAGGTGAGGCCACCAGCGAGCAGGCCCATAACACCGCCGACATCGAGCACGAGACCGACAAGCACCGGCGATGCGATGGCCATCAATGAGGGGATGACCATCTCTTTCTGAGCCCCGGTCGTCGAAATGCTGACACACAGGGCGTAGTTCGGGTATGGGCTGCCCTCGAACTGGATGGGGCGGTTTGGCCAGTTGTCCGGATCGGCGACGAAGGCCTCGTCCTTGCCCTGACTCCTGAGGTACTCACGCATCTTGGCGAACTGCCTGCGGCACTCGATCATCATGTCGCTGGCAGCCCTGCCGACGGCTTCCATTGTCATCGCGCAGAAGACGAAGGCCAGCAACACACCGCAGAACATCCCGCACAGAACCTTCGGGTTCATCAAGGTGACGTCGTAGAAGGTCATGTACTGCGCAAGGCTCGCGGTCCGGGCGGAAACCAAGTCATAGGTTTTTCCGGTCTCGTTGAGGGTGATTGTGCGTTTGTGATTATCGTCTTCTGGGGACACGAGATAGGTGCTCATGTCATCGTTCTTGAAGTCCGCGCCGTCTGCAGTCATGAGCATGAGGCAGTCCGAGACTTCGCGACCGGTTTCCGTGGTCACGAGCATGCCGAACTTGCGATACCCCATGTACATTGCGTGGTCTTCGTTCGGCTGAGTGAAGACTTGGACGATACGAGAGTCCGCCTCTCGCAACTGGCCAACGCGAACCTCCTCAACGTACGCGGCAAGAAGCGCAAGCGCGGTCAGCGCAGCCGATCCAATCGCGAAGCCCTTGCCGGTGGCGGCCGTGGTGTTGCCCAGGGCGTCGAGGGCATCGGTGCGATCGCGGACTTCCGGCTTTTGCTCGGTCATCTGAGCGTTGCCGCCGGCGTTGTCGGCGATGGGGCCATACGCGTCAGTCGCGAGCGTGATGCCAAGCGTAGCCAGCATGCCGACGGCGGCGATGCCAACCCCGTAGAGGCCCAGCATGAACTCCTCACGACCGCCGGCAAACATGAAGGCCATCATGATCGCGACAACGATGGTGAGAAGCGATGCCCACGTGCTCTTCATCCCGGTCGCGATGCCGGAAATGATAACGGTCGCGGGCCCGGTGATGGCTTGTTCGCTGATGTACTTGGTGGGGGCGTACTCGTAGCTGGTGTAGTACTCGGTCGACTTGCCGATGATGATTCCCGCGAGGAGCCCCGTCACGATGGCAATCCAGATGCCCCACCAGTTGACGATGCCGGCCGCGTCTCCGCTGAGGTCGCTGAACAGCCACCAGCACACGCCGCCCGCCGCGATTGCGATCATCGCCGAGCTTCCATTGACGCCCTTTCCGAGCGCCCCCATCAACTGCCCCATGGTCGCATTTTCGCGGGTGCGGACCATGTAAATGCCCACGATGGACAGCACGATCCCGACCCCGGCGAGGACCATGGGAGCGGCCAGGAATCTCATTCCGTTGGCGATGGCTGTCGCACTGTCGCCGCTCGCGAGTGCAGCCGCTGCGGCGACGCCGAGCGCTGCGGTCGCCAGAATCGAGCCGCAATAGCTTTCGTAGAGATCGGCGCCCATGCCCGCGACGTCGCCGACGTTGTCACCGACGTTGTCTGCGATGGTGGCGGGGTTTCTGGCGTCATCCTCCGGGATGCCGGCCTCGACTTTGCCAACCAGGTCAGCACCGACGTCGGCGGCTTTGGTGTAGATGCCACCTCCGACGCGGGCGAAGAGTGCTTGGGAACTGGCACCCATGCCGAACGTCAGCATGACGACCGTGACTTCGGTCAGACTCATGTGAAAGTCAGGCATGAACGCGGGGATGCCCTTGGTGAGCAGTAGAAACCAGCCGGTGATGTCCAGCAGGCCGAATCCGACGACGACCAAGCCCATCACAGCGCCGGCGCGAAACGCGACGACGAGCCCCTTGTTGAGCGAGTCGCGTGCCCCGGCCGCGGTACGGTGGGCGGCGTGGGTCGCGGTCTTCATGCCGAGGTAACCGCAAAGACCGCTGAAGAACCCGCCGGTGAGGAAGGCGAGGAAGACGATCTCGTGCTGCACGTGGAAGACGAACGCCATCACAGCCAGCAGAATCGAGACCACGACGAAGAACACCGCCACGACCTTGTACTGCTGCTTGAGGTAGGCGAGTGCCCCTGCGCGGACGTGGGCGGCGATCTCGATCATGTCCGCGTCGCCCTCATCGGCTGCCATCATGCTCTTGTAGAACACTACGGCGAAGATCAGGGCGATGACGGAACCGATCGGCGCGATCCACCAGATGGTGGGGATCATGATTTCCGGTTCTGCCATGACGGCCGCGCCGGCCTCTTGAGCGATCGCAGGACCGGGCATAAACGCGCAAACGACAAGGGCGGCGAGCCCTACCCAGGCAAGTGTTGAGAGTCGGAGGGAGGACAAGGTAATTCTCCTGATGTTGAAAGCGTCGTGGCCACTTAGGAAGCGAGTACCGCTGCCACGCCGTGGAAACCTAACCAAAACTTCTTGTGACAATAGTTGCGTAAACCGCCCAACCGGGATCGCGCCAGAGCCCGACCGGCCGCCGCCACGATCCACCTGAAGCGGATGCGGAGCAGCGGGGTCAAAAACGCAGGGGCGGACTATAGCAGATGTCGCTCGCAAGTCCAGCGTTTCGCGGGGGAAAGATTACGCTGGTCGAGAGAGTCAGCTGGCATCGCACACGGCGCAGCCGTTCCGATTGGCACCCCCCGCCAGGGCACACTGAGGGCGGGCTTTCCCCCGGGAAATGGGCGAAGAAGCCGGAATACACCGGCGACGGCAATACCGAGCCAATCCAGATTCTCCCCACGCGCACGCCCCGTCCTTCGCGTCGCGACAGAACGCCCCGTTTCGACCCACAGGATGCCTCCACCGCGCGGGCCGGCCGATTCGGTTGACGCGGTTTTTGACATCTTTTGATATCAATGCCCTTGGCTCGGGGGTATGGTGGGGCCCTGGGAGATGACCGAGGCGGACCACGATGCACGAGATCCACTCGGCCACAGCGTGTCTAAGGAGGGCCTTCAAGCGTGCGGCGCGGGCTCCCAAGAGAGCGGAAAGGGTGAAATGGAAGTCTGCGGCATCGATCCAGGATTGGAGACCACCGGCTACGCCGTCCTGGCCATTGACGGAGACAACGCCGTCATTCGCGACGCCGGCGTCTGTCGCACCGACACCGGCGTCTCCCTTCCAGATCGACTCGCCCAGATCAACGCCGACCTCGACGACCTGTTCCAGCAGTTTAAGCCGTACGCAGTCGGCGTCGAAGAGCTCTACGCCCACTACAAACACCCGCGTACAGCCATTCTTATGGGACACGCACGCGGCGTCATTCTGGCTGCGGCAGCCCGACACGGAATCATCGTACACAGCTTCAACGCCACGCAAGTGAAGCGCTTCCTCACTGGCAACGGTCGCGCCTCAAAAGCTCAGATGCAGCGGGCGGTCATGGCCAGCCTCAGACTCGCAACCCCGCCAGAACCCAACGACGTCGCCGACGCACTCGCCATCGCCATGCGCTGCGCCGACGAGTGCCGTCGACATCAACCGGAGATCGCGCGAACATGATCAGTCACCTCACCGGCCAACTCGTCGAACTCAAAGAGGACGCCGTCATCATTGAGCGGAACGGTGTCGGCTACATCGTGCAGACACCCAAGTACGCCCTCGGCGAACTCGCGCCACTCCACGGTCACGAGACGACCCTACACACCCTACTCTTCGTTGACGGCGGACAAAACGGCGGCCACCTCGAACCGAGCTTGATCGGCTTCCCCGATCCGCGTGACAAGGTCTTCTTTCGCCGCTTCATCTCAGTCAAGGGCATCGGGTCCAAGAAGGCACTCAAAGCCCTCACCATGCCCGTCGCCCGCGTGGCAGACTGGATCGAGCAGGGCGACGTCAAAGCCCTCACCGAACTGCCCGGAATCGGAAAACGCGCCGCCGAGTTGATCGTGGCTGAACTGAAAGGCAAAATGCAGGATCTAGCCGTCGCCTCGTCCGCCGGCCGATCCGTAGACGCATCGCGGTTGTCCGAAGCCCAGCGCGACGCGATTGAAATCATGGTATCCTTGGGCGACGGGCGCGTGGATGCAGAGCAGTGGCTGGATCGCGCCATCGAACTTGGCGAACAAGCGGAGTCCCCCGAAGAGTGGATCCGCGCCGCCTACAAAGTAAAAACCGGAGTCCACGCATAGCCGGTTATGGGTGGCCCGCCTCCTTTGGAGGTGGGGAAGCGATTAACCGACGCATCGAGTAGCCTAAACAGCAACGGAGTCCACAGTGACCCGAGAACGCATCATCTCCGCACAATCCGCCAACCCCGCCGAAGACGCGCTCAATCAATCCCTACGCCCACAGCATCTCGGCGAAATGGTCGGCCAGCAGCGCGTCCTCGAAAAACTCACCATAGCAATCCAAGCAGCCCGCGCTCGAAACGAGCCCATGGAACACGTCCTGCTCGACGGGCCACCCGGTCTCGGCAAGACAACCCTCGCCCACGTCATCGCCAACGAAATGAACGTCAACAACATCCGTGTGACATCAGGCCCTTCCATGGCAAAACAGGCCGACCTGCTCACCATCCTCACCCAGTTGGATCGCGGCGACGTGCTGTTCATCGACGAAATCCACCGACTGCCGAAAATCGTCGAGGAGTTCCTCTACCCCGCCATGGAAGACTTCAGAGTCGACTTCACCATCGAGGGTGGGCTCAGCGGGCGCATCGTGAACTTCGCGCTCAAGCCGTTCACCCTCATCGGCGCCACCACACGCGCAGGCCTCCTCTCCGCCGCCATGCGCGACCGGTTCGGCCACCAACTCCACCTCGATTTCTACGGAACCGAAGACCTGACCACCATACTCACGCGATCCGCCGAAAAACTCGAAGTCCCCGCAACCGACGGCGCTTTGCCCCACATCGCAGGCAGAAGCAGAGGCACCCCGCGCGTCGCAAATCGTCTCTTGAAACGCGTCCGCGACTACGCCCAGGTCCGCGCCGACGGCATTCTGACTCCCGAAGTCGTCGAGCACGCCCTCGACATCCAGCAGGTCGATTCCGACGGACTCGACGAGTTGGACCGCGCCTTCCTCAAAGCCCTGATCGACATCTACCACGGCGGACCCGCCGGAATCGAAGCCCTCGCAGCCACCATGGGCCAGGAACGCGACACACTCGAAGACGTCGTCGAGCCATACCAGCTCCAAACCGGCTACGTCTTCCGCACCCGCCAAGGCCGCCACGCAACCCAGCTAGCCGACGCTCACCT
>JAJDDU010000085.1 GCA_029260155.1 Phycisphaerae bacterium
CAGCGCCGGCGGAGAGGATACGGCTCTGCTGAGGAGCAACCGGAGCGCTCACGCCGGTGCCGGGACGCGGGCAGGAGTTTGTCGAAAAAGCAGCCTCCTGCCTTCCCCCTTGACCGCAACGCGTTCCGGCCACGAAGCGAAAAACCTCGGGGTCTGGGGCAGAGCCCCAAGGCAACACGTCAGACCCTTGAGACATATGTCAACATGCGTGAGCCGAGCGTCGTGGGTGGTCAACCGGGGTCTGAGCCGTTGCCCCCGGCAATGGCGTCGTCTCCAAACCGACCGCGAATCTCGTCGACAGCGCGGTCTGACCGCCTGCGATCGCGATCGCAGGGGTCCCCATCGAACAACTCAAGCGGTTCGCTCCCTCGAGCTGTGAAGTTGGAGACGCCGGCCCCGATCAGGCGGACCGCAGCCTGATTCCCGGCCTGCCATTGTTCGAGGAGGCCGGATGCCGCAAGCCAGATCCTCTCGGTATGATCCGTTGCGGATGCACGTGCCGCGGACCGCGTGGCGGCCAAAGCGGCCAGAGGGTCGTTCATGGCACGGCTTCAATCGCGCGCGCCGGTGCATTCGCACTTGTTGGCAACCTGGCGCGCCATGACTGGGCGACCTTGGCGCGATCGGTACGTTCGTAGAAGTTGGCGAGGTCCTCTATGGCTTGTTGGGTGTGCCCATGTTCAATGCCCAGGACGGCGATGGAATGCTCCACGCCCGCGATCATCGCCTCCTCTGCCTGAGCGTGTCGTCCGAGATCATCGAGTATTGCTCCGTGAGCGGTCAAGAACCGCCCGCGATACCAGTGCTCGGGGGGCAGAGACTCGTCCATCCGCCGCACGATGCTTCGCATGAGCGTTTCAGCTTCCTCAAGTCGCCCTTGTTCTCGGTAGACCCCGGGCAGAAAGTGCTCCGTCCACAACGTGTAGGGATGGTCTTCGCCAAGAACTCTTCGGCGACCCGCGATGGTCTGTCGAAACAGCTCTTCCGATTCATCGTACCGGCCGAGGAACATGTAGCCGCTGGCTACGTTGTGCATGCTGAGCAGTGTGTGGGTGTGATCCTCACCAAGCGTACGTCGCCGGATTTCAAGGACGCGCTCCTGCAGTTCGGTTGACTCGGCATGACGCCCTTGCCTTTCGTACACGACCGCGAGGTTGCCGGTGACCATCAGCGTTCCCACGTGTTCCTCGCCCAACAATCGGCGACACAAATCACGTGTCTCGATGTACAGATCAACCGCCTCGGCGGTTTCACCCTTCATGTCCAAACACGCCGCGAGGTTGTTCATCGATTCGAGCACGCTTTCGTTTTCGGCTCCGAGGATTGCCCGACGCCCATCGAGCGCTCCCCGCAAGTGAACAACAGCTTTGTCGTATCGTCCCCAGCGTTTGAACATAACACCCAGGTCATTGAGGCAGTCAATCGTTGCGACGTCATCGGGGCCGAGGTGTTGCCTGCGCAGCTCCAACGCCCGTTCCAGATGCGCCTGGGCAAGCGGATACTCACCGAGTTCGAAGTATGTCGACCCAAGCGTGTGTCGGACGGCGGCCTCGACGACCGGTTCGTCTTCAAACCCCTCTTCGATTCGTTCGGACGCGGTCGCGAGCACTTGGCGCATGGATACGTCGATGCCCTGGGCGTCCGGTTGAACCGCCGCGAGCAGGTCCTCGGTGAGAAAGCGATTGACGGCGTTGGCGATTGCCGCTTGGCGGTCGGCCACGTCGCGCTGGCGACGTGCTTGGACGAGTCCATACGACGCCGTTGCTGTTCCTGCGATCAGGGCGAGAAACGCAATGAGGATGCCCGCGGCTAGGGGCTTGTTGCGCTGCGCGAATCGTGCGAGCTGATAGAACGTCGAGGGGGGCCGGGCGACAATGGGTCGATGGTCGAGGTACCGCTTGATGTCCGCAGCGAAGTCCGCAGCCGACTGGTATCGCAAGTCTCGTTGCTTCGAAAGCGCCTTGGAGATGATCGTTGTGACATCTCCGCCGAGGCTCCCTTCGATCGAGCTCAGGGACGTCGGCTCTTCGTCGCTAAGAAAGCGAGCAGCTTCGGGTATCGAACGATGGCGAATATCGTGCGGTAGTCGTCCGGAAAGCAGTTCGAAGCCCACGACGCCAAGCGCATAGACATCGGATCGCGTATCAAGTTCGGATTGGACACCCCGGACTTGCTCCGGGCTCATGCATGGCATCGTCCCGATCATCTGGCCGGTTTTCGTCTGCATGGTTACAGCCTGGAGGTCGGAGTCGACGGCGCGCGCGACGCCGAAATCGAGGATCTTGATTCGGCCGTCGGCGGTCACCATGATATTCGCCGGTTTCAGGTCGCGATGAATGACGCCCTTCTGATGCGCATGGTCGACGGCCTCGCAGATATCAACCATCAGCTTGAGGCGTCTGCGCGTGGACAGCTTCTGTGCGTCTGCAAAGTCGACCAGAGTCTGACCGTGCACGAACTCCATCGCGAAGAACGGCAGTGGCCGACCGCTGATTTCCGCCGTGGCTGCATCGTAGATACGCGCGATTCCGGGATGCTCCAGTTGGCCCAACACGCCAACTTCGTGCTCAAAGCGACGACGCAATCCGGGTGTGATCCAGTGTTCCCGAATGATCTTCAGCGCGACGGTGCGCTTGGGATTGGATTGCTCCGCCATATAGACGACGCCCATGCCACCCTCGGCCACTTTGCGGATGATGCGATAGGGACCGATCTCCGCGGGATGCGATTCACCGCCGTCGTCATCTTTGCGAGCATCCAGTGCAGCCCCAAGTACGTCGGACGCGATATCGAGCGACGGGCCAGAAAACGCACCATCCGCTCTCCGGTCCTCCTCCAACATCCGCAGTACGTTGTCGCAGACGACCCTGTCATCGGCGCAGATTCGTTGCACGAGGCTGACTTGGTCTTCTTCCGGGTGATCGATCACTTCCTGGAAGACTGTGACTGCGCGACGGTATTGCTCAGTGTTCATTCGCGAGTCTCGTCGTCGAGTTCACACTTCATCCACGCCCGGACCGCTCGCCAGTCCAACTCGACCGTGCGACGCGACACGCCCAGCGCGTCCGCGGTTTCCTGAACGCTCATTCCGGCAAAGCACCGCAATTCGACGATGTCCGCGTGGCGTTTGTTGAACGCCTGGAGCTTGTCCAGGACATCGTGAAACACCACGAGGTCGATTCCGCTGCGCGCTGGCGTGAGTTCTTCCACCAAAGTCACCTTCTGGGAACCTCCGCCCCGTTTCTTGGCCTTCCGTCTGCGAGCGTAATCGGCTAGCAACTCGCGCATCACCTTCGCTGCCAAGGCGAGAAAGTGGTTGCGATCCGTCCAGGGCGCCCCTGGGGAGGCGGCAAGCTTCATGTACGCTTCGTGGACTAAAACGGTCGGTTGCAGCGTGTGTCCTCGCGGCTGATTTGCGAATATCCGCCCGGCGATCGCCCGCAATTCGTCGTACAGCGGCGGGACGAGGTGCTCCGCGCCCGGACGGGCATCGTCCGACACACGGTCCAGTATCGCTGAAATGAACTCGCTACGCGTACGCGGCATCGGGGCACCTATTTCGGCTGACCAGCCCAACTCAGCCACGATTGTACCATGCAATTACAGGCGACCGAACGTCCCCAGAAACCCACTTGCCGGGGCCTCAGTAGTGATTCTTGGCGTACCGTGCATTTTCTTTGCGCAGTTGCGGTTCGTTTTGCGGGTTTGAGAGCGAGGGCCGGAGACTATCACGCAGCGGCATCTTTCGGTTCCGCCGCTACCTGACGCGAAGAACCGGCAAGGAATACACAAAGCCATCAGGTCACCAGGAGATTCGTTATGAAGGTGTTTGGGAATCACAGGACTGTTGCGCTCATCGCCATTGGCATGTTAGCCGAACTTGCCTTCGGGCAGACTCCGATGGGCACGGGGTTCACCTACCAAGGGCAGTTGAAGCAAGCGGGCAACGTCTACAACGGCGACGCCGACATGCTGTTCGAGTTGTTCGACGATTCCGAAGCCGGAAACTCGGTCGGCGTCCAGGAGATCACCGCGGTCCCGGTCACCAACGGCCTGTTCACCGTTGAACTCAACGCCGCCGGCGAAATGGGCGCCAGCGCCTTCAACGGCGACGCCCGCTGGTTACAGATCACCATCGACGACACCGAGCTCTCGCCTCGTCAGCCGGTGACCGCCGCGCCCTACGCGTTGCAGACACGCGGCATCTTCACGAGCCCGAACGGAAACGTGACTGTTCCCGGAAGCCTTGCCGTGGAGAGTGGCAGTTTCTCTCTCTCGAATCCAAACAACCCAAGCGCAAACCTGCGGACACACTGGGACGGCGACATCAACAGGTGGCACTTCCGGACCAGCGGCAGCGGACAGGGTGCCATTCACGGATTCCAGTTCTCCAAACAAGGGACGAGGACGTTTGGGATCGACCAAAACGGCAACGCGACCGCGTACGGTATTCTTCGAGGATCGACGGATGCCAGTGACGAGTGGACGGAAATCGGTCACGGAGGAAGCCACGGCTACATCAACACCGTCGGCGACGGCAATCTGGACTTCCGCCACGACAGCGCCACGCTGATGAGCCTCGCCCACTCCGGAAACCTCGGCATCGGAAACGCCGATCCCCAAGCCAGCTTCCACTTGGAGAACCTGACGACCATCGACGAGTTCGTCGCCAGCGACGGAATCGGATCGAGATTCGGCAACAACCTTTCCGAAACAAGCACCCTCATCGATCCCTCGCGCCCCGGTGCCAGAATGACCGTTTTGCCGGAATCATCCAGCGGTCGCGAGATCATCTTTGAGAAAAGGCCTGTAGGAAACAACGGACCCTTCGAAGTGTTTTCACGAATCGGAACGGCTGAGAGTTTCTTCCTCAGCAAGGAAGTCGGATTCGGCATGAACCAACCGAACGCGAACATCGATATTCTCGAAGATAGTCCCAGCAAGAACGCTCGTATCCAGTTGCGCCACGCGGACGGTCTCACCTGGGAGCTGAGCAGCAATCGCGGGGGCATAGGTGAACTGTCCGCGGCGTTTCAACTCGTCGATCGATCAAACGGCGTCGCGCGATTGACCGTCCTGGGGAACGGAACAACGCGAGTCAAGGTCCTACAGATCACCGGCGGCTCCGACATCGCGGAACCGTTCAACGTCAACGAACCTCAGTCTCTCACCGAAAAGGACCGGGCAACACGCATCAAGCCCGGCATGGTAGTCGCCATCGATCCGACCCGGGTTGGCGAGCTGCGTGTGAGCGACACGCCTTACGATCCTACCGTCGCCGGCATCATTAGCGGCGCGGGCGGGGTGGACCCCGGGATGATGCTCACACAGAAGGGCACGGTCGCCGACGGTGAGCACCCGGTGGCGCTCACCGGACGCGTGTGGGCGTACTGTGACGCCGACGCCGGGGGCGCGATTCATCCAGGCGACCTGCTGACTTCTTCCGGGACCCGCGGCCACGCCATGAAGTCAACCGACCCGCAACGCGCCCAAGGTGCGATTATTGGCAAAGCCATGAGTGCCTTGGAAGGCGGCAAGGGTCTGGTCCTTGTCCTGGTCAGCCTGCAATAGGCGTGTTTGCGCGACAGCAACCGGAAAGGACTGAGCAATGATCGTCATTACGAACAAAAAGTCGTTGTCACTCGCCCTCGCCGCTGGACTGCTTTGCGGCACCGCGGTGCGCGTCAGTATCGCGGGCGGAACCGGGACAGGAGACAACCATTTTGCACCGAACGTGGTTTCTCAATTCCAGAAGATGAAACACCACGGCGAGGTGCTGGGGGGCCATCCGGGTGTCGAAGACCAGAACTTCGAGTTCTGCAATCACTATGAGAGCATTGTCCGCACGAACGGTTCTGGAACGCCCCATATGATTCTGTCCCGCTCCGGCAAAGACACCGGCACTGGCTGCCCGGGCGACCAACCCGGAAAGCTCATCACGGTGCGTATGGGATCCCGACCACAAACCGGCGAGCGGCTACGCTCCAACCGGCTCGCCCGCGAATCGCAGACGGTGACTACGCCGCCCCCGACCAACGACATAGGTGTTACCGTGATACGAATGGATGGGCAGGGCACGTGGCCATACTTCACCCATCCCGGCGGCATGCAGATCGTCGACAACTTTCTCGCCGTGCCCGTCTACGACACCGGGGCGAACGACGAGGCGTCCGAAATCTGGATCGTTGACGTGTCCAATCCCGAGGCGCCGGAGTTGACGTATCGTCTTCAGAATCTGCAGAACAGATTCGGATGGGTCGCCATGGTCAAGCGACCCGCTGATGGACTGTACTACATCGCCGCGGGCGGCGTGGACCTCAATGAGGGATTCAATCTATACCGTTCCACGACGACCACACTGGACGATCCGAACATGGCGTTCCAGTTTGTCTACACTTGGCATCGCAACCAGCTACCGGACCCGAACAATTGGCCGAAGAACAACTGTGGCGCAGGTATTTGCGGTGTCTACGAATTCCAGAATGTGAGTTTTGTCGTGCAACCGCACGGTCAGCTGTACCTCATCGGGCTGACCAACGGCGACAATCTGCCTGGCTCCGGCGAGGATCAGGCAACACTCTTCAGTGTGCAATTGGGCGCAAGCAGTATTTCATTGGAGTACGTCATGCGTCTTGACGTCGAGAATAGCTGGTCCGGCGCGGGAACGAATGCCGACTGGGGCGCCGCGGGCGGCGTCTATGTGAGCCCACAAGGCAACCTCATCCTCTACGGCGCGGACTACAAAACGTACAACGCTGGAGGCTCTCAAATCATCAGGATGATTGAGTATCGCAATCGCGATCTAAACTGGGCGGGAACGGCGCCAACCGGACCGTGGATCGAATTGTACGCCGACGATGCTGCGACCGGTCGAAGTCTGATGCTCGACGTCGCGGACTACGACCTGGAATACTGGGAGAATCTGGGCGCTCACGACGGCTGGGGCGACGAAGCCGACTCCCTGATATTCAACGCCCCAGATGGCTACCGCATCGTACTGTTCGCAGATCAGAACTTCGGCGGCCAAAGCATGGAGCTTTGGGGAACCGGCGTTGCGAATTCAAACGGCAATCTGGACGGTCAAGGTTTCGGCGACAAAGTACACTCCGTCTACATCGGTACGGTCTTGGTCCCCGAAAGAGCGCCGACGATCGAGAGTGGCACTCTTATGACATTGCTTCTTGGTGGCCCGGAGCCTCAGAGACGAGTTTCGATTTCAGCGGGCGACTACGCCGAGACGGGAACCATCGATGTTCCTGTAACCCTCACTGCTCGTGGCGGAACCGTCACGATTGGCCAATGAGCATGGCGGCCTCGGTCCATCTGATGACCGGGTCTGTTAAACGACTCTTGTGGAAAACAATCATGAATACTCAAAGCGCAGCGGGATCATTCGCCATTCTGGCTTGGCTCACTCTCTCGGCTTCCACGCCCGGACAAGGAATCGAGCTGTCACGGTCCAAATTGGGTGCCGGAGGTGGTGTGAGCGCAGGCGACGATTGGACACTGACCGGCACCATTGGTCAGGCTGATGCCGGGACCCTCGACGGCGGCGACCTGCAACTATCCGGCGGATTCTGGTTCCCACAATCCGCTGGCGACTGCAACGCTGATGGGAGCGTCAACCTTTTCGACTATCAAGCGTTCGCTGAGTGCGTGACCGGTCCGGGCGGAAGCCTGCCTGAGGCGTCATGCGCATGCTTTGATGCAGACGTTGACCGCGATGTGGACTTTGCCGACTTCGGGTCTCTTCAAACGGGCTTTGGCCCGTAACCAGCACACGCTTGGCCTGATGCGGTAGTTCCACTTTCCGTAGAATGAATCGGGGACTAGGTTGATCGATCGCATCTGCTCGTCGCTGATCTCCACCAGGACATGCTTCGACCACTCGCCGGGGGCAGGACGCAGCGGAGGGCTGCTCAGCGAGCGTTGCCGCGGCGACCGGAAGCGTACTTGGAGAACTCCGATCGGCGAACGCTTGCCATCATGTAGCCGTTGCAGATTACCTGGCTTCCGTCGACCCCAAAGGGCGTGCGAGGCCGATGACTCGGACCATGCAACGCACCATGTTCGTGCCCGCGTTCACCCTGTCATGAAGAGCTTTGACGAAGCCGGCGACGCGGCTACCGCAGTGGGACTCTGCAACCGCGCCCGGCGCAGAGCCGGTCACGGTACGATTCGATCGCAGAGCAATGGGCGGTCGGTTTCAGGCATGGGTGTTCTCCCATCTCTGCCCGCGATTGGTCGAGGACACTGACTCATGACCAGCGACCCGACCAGTTTCTCAAACCAGGAGTTGTGGCAGAATTGTGTCCGGACCACCCTGAAAACAGTGCGAAACCAGCCTGGAACCCAGCGCGCTCTCAGTGCATAACTCCTTGTGGTGTACTCCGTTAGTCCTTATCTCGCCGTGGCTTACGTTTCCGCTTACGCGGCTGCGTGAACTGAGTGTCATGAATACGCGCATGTTGGGCAGTGGAACCGGGCGACTCCTGGACCTGACTCGTATCCATGCCGGTTTTCTAACTGCTGGTGTCCCGAGAACGTCCCCGGATGGGATTCTCGGGATGGAAAGCGACGCAGGCAGACCTCGGCGGGGCAATCGGGAACGACTTCGACGTTGTCTCTGCTTTGAGTACAGACAACGGAGCAAGGTGGACCAACGCCGTCCCCCTCAACATGGATGCGGCGGATGACAGCCTGATCGATTGGCAGGTGCAGGTGGCCACGGGCCTCGACAACCGGTGGGTTGCGGTCTGGGGGACGGTTGATCCTAGCGGCGACGACGACATTCGGACTGCCGCTTTTAGGTTTGACTTCTGCCACGACTGCAATATGAACAACGTCCCGGACCTGGTAGACATCGCTCTGGGCCTCAGCGATGACTGCGACGGGAACGTCATTCCTGACGAGTGCCAGCTGAACGAAGAAGTCGTCACTGCGTCCTGGACCCTCCCGGACGGACTCTGGGACGTCGGCGCAAACTGGTGTCCCGACCTAACGCCCGCGTTCCCGGACAATAACAGCGAGACCTCCTACCTCGTGACCATTGACGGGCCGGAAGCCATCGCGACTCTGAATGTGTCGCCGACCGTTTCCATGCTGACACTCTCAGGCGGCGCGACGGTCGAGGTCGACGACGACAGCGGGGCCAACGTCTGCGTGCTGGCCACCGATGGGACTATCGTCAACGACGGTGTGTTTCGGGCGACCGACCGCGAACGTCTCTTCTTGGACGCCACGCTGATCGACCAGGGGATGGTGTCCTGCTCGGCGGGCGGCGTTCTGGAAGCAACGGATGGAGTTCTCAGTCTTGGGGAGGAAAGCGACAAGAGCATCCTCAAGATCAACGGGGCGCGGGTGGAGGGCGGCCGCGCACGGACAATCGGAACAAACAGTGAGATTCATCTGATCGGTGGCACCGAGCTAGTGGACGTATGTGTACAGGGTGTCGTTGTGCCAGACGGCCAAGCCGCGTCCTTCACGGGCACCATTGTCAACGAGGGCGTGCTCAACGTGGCGCCAGGTGGCGCGGCGCCGACGTTTCTGTCTCCCAACGATTGACAACGGCACACTCTCCGGTAACGGCGGCAGCAACGACTGTGTGCGACTTGGCAACCAGCACTTCGCCCATCTCGGCGATTTCAAATCCTCGTTTGTCAACGCCGGGAACCACAGGATCGACGGCACTGGTATTGTCTTCGGAGGTGTGACCAACGAGGGCTTAGTCGACGCGAATTATGAGGGCGGCGGGCACCTCATCCTCTTTCCCCCCGGGGAAAAGACCAACCACGGAACCCTGCGTGCTTCGGGTGGCGGCGTGCTCAGGCTGGACGACGTGGTCGCACAGAGCTCAACAGGTCAGGTCGAGGCCGTCGCAGACGGCGCGGTCTATTTTAACCGTGCTGTCACCGGTTCGGGGACGTACCTCGCTGAAGGATGCACGCTCAGGCTAGCCGACGGCTCGTCAATTCGTGGGACATTCCTCGATATACAGCCAGCCGAGGATGACAGCACCCGAGGCGTAGTTGAAGTCAGCGGCAACAACGCGCTTGAACTGACTGACGATGTGACCATCCTGGCCGGTGGCATCTATCGCCGCAACCCGGCTGCCGCGCCGCAGTCGGTCACAGCGTCACTCGGAGCAGCAACTGTTGCCGTGCATGAGGGTGAACCGTACGGTGGTGAACTGATTCTCACGGATCAAATGTCGCTGGACGTTGCCGGCAATCTGGTGATGGACGGGACCAACGCGTCCTGCGCGCAACCACCCGCGGGAGCGCAGCCGGAGGTCATCTGCACCCCACCAATTCTGCGCGTCGAAGCCCCTGCGCACGGACACGTCTCCGGCAGCCTTGATCTCGTGGAGGTGGTCGCCGTGACCGTTTTGGGACCTCCCGGGCAGGGTGACGCGAACCCAGTCATGCTCGCGGGACAGTTCCAGAACCTCAGCCAATGCCCGGCCCGCTTCGATTGGGCGTGCGGTGGGATCACATTGAACGGATCGGATACACAGAGATTCGAAGTGGGCGGCGTCGATCTCGGTGCGAACCTCGCGGGGTCTGTCGAAAACTTCGCGATGGGCCAGGTCGAGGTCGGTCCGGGATCCAGCGTGACGTTTGAGGATGAGTTCGACAACGATACGGCCGGCCCAGGTGACTGCACTGAAGCACTCTACGTGAAGACTTTGGTGCTGCGCGCCGGCGCGAGCGTCGAGCTTCACAACTGCCGCATCTATTATCTTGCTCTGATTGACGAGGGTGCGACCATGATCCCGCCGAGCGACCCCTGTTTTGGTTTCCATCAGGTCGAGATCAAGGCGCCGTCCATCGTCCACGCCCATGGCTTACTGGGCGAGACGCGCCCGTTTTCCGGGTACATCGACCCACGACGGGAGAGCGACAACGGCGTAGATGTCAACCAGGGGCTCGACGCCGCCACGTTGGTTTTCGACCAGCCGGTTTTTGCCGTCGGCGGGGGCGCGGTGAGCGTTGCGAGCCTCGAGGTGACCGACACGGCAGGGGGATCCATACCGTAACCGGCGTGACCGCCAGGTGTGACAACACCCACGACGTGACATTCGACCCCCCGGCGGCGCTGCAATCATGGACCACCATTCGGGCGATCGTTCAAAACACGGTGGGTGATCCGATCGCCATCTCGGGTGACCTCGGGCCGGAGCTCAACGAGCCCGACCGTGTGGACATCGGTTTCTTGCCAGCGAATGTCGATCAGAACGGTGTAGTCGGGCCCTTCGATCTTCTGCGCTTCCGCCAGATGGTCACCGGTATCTTCGAGCCACCGAGTGGTACAATCGTTGACCTTGCCGACACCGACCGCGACGGCGGTGTGGGCCCGTCGGACCTATCCATGAAAGGCATGCTCCGATCAAGTACAAAACGCTTCCGCACTGGCGAACCGCGACCGTACGTTGCAGTGAGAGGCGGTTGGCCGACGGCAGCAGATCCCGTTATCGTCGCGTGAGTCTTGCAGAAGGGTAGGGCAACGCAGAAGTGCGACCCGAGCGCCCGCAAGGCCCAAGGGCAGGAGGAGCCCATTGGCGACGGTGGGCACCTCTTGTTGGCTCGGTCCTCCCTCCTGCTCTTGGCTCAGAGCGATAAACTTCGGGGGTCTTGGGGGCAGAGCCCCCAGTGACCCGCAGGCAGAGAGGCTCGACCCCGAGCCCCGTATGCCTGCTCTGTTCGCCGTTCATCTCATCCGTGTACCGGTTCGGACTGGATCTCTCGATCGGTCCATCTATCCATTCGTGCTGCCGGATCCTTAAGAGTGTCGCAGGGCGACGCTCACACAATGCCACGATACGGCACCGCGGCCCGGGGTCACATGATCTCGTCCGGTACGGGCGGCCCATTTACTCAGAGGCCTGAAGACGTCTTACGCGACGCCAGCGACCATAGGGCGGTCGGGCTGGCCCGTTCCCGGACGAGATTTCCGAACCACGCGTTTCTTGGATCGCCGAGTGGGACGTTGCGGCGGATTCTCCATGTAGTCAAGCTCCTTTTTCCACATCACATGCACCACGTTGGCCAACGTATGACCCACCGCGATGTACCCCCGGTTACGATCCTTCTTGCCGCCGTCCGTACGCCGATCAAAGAGCTCGCGAAAACGACCGCCCTTGCGGACGGCTCCGTGGGCCGCTTCGATGAACGCCCACTTCAGCGTACGCCGACCCATGAATCCCACGTGTCGGCCCTTGGGAGCTTCGTCGGACGCGTCCCCGCTGTCATCCGCCAGCGGAGCCAGCAGACTGTAGGATGCCAGATGCCTGGCACTCTTGAACCGTTCGATGCATCCGATCTCTGCCAGAATGGTGTAGCCCAGAATCCAGCTGATCCCCGGGATGGTCCGCAACCGCTCGCCTTCGGGACTCTTGCTGATTTGCCGACGCATCTCACACGTCACCCGGGCGATCTGACGGCGAACGTGATCGAGTAACTGCAAGTACCCCTTCAGCGCCGCCTTGGCACTGGGGCGAAGTGTTCCGTCATTGGCCACCACCAGCATGTTCAAAAACGTGCGACCGTCCCGGCCAAACAGATCGGAATAGTCATGTACCATCCCGTGACGGTGCATGATCGCGTGAATCTGATTCTTGAGCCGTGTCTGCATCGCCACCAGGCTCATGCGATAGCGCATCCACTCCCGCCGATCGCGCACCTCCTGCGAAGCCAGCCACACTTCCCACCATCTCGGTTGCTGGTTCCACAACTCACTCAGCAGATCGGCGTCCGTGCGGTTTGACTTGGCGATGCCGCGCGCCGTGCGCCAAGCCGCCACTTTACGGCGACTCGCCAAATGAGGGTCCAAGCCGACCTTCAACATTTCGTCGCTCAACCATCCCCACCCGAAAGTCCCTTCCAAGACCACCGGCGTCCCCGCCGGCCATGTTCGCAGATGTTCGCGGAGTTCGTGGCGGTCTCGGTGCTCCAATCGTTGCCGCCAAACCACCTTGCCTTGGCCGTCCCGTCCGGTCACTGTGCTGAACTTCCTGTGGCTATCCAAGCCAATCTGCGTTACCTTCGATCTCGTCTTCATGGCTGTCTCCCAAAAAAAACACAAACCCGCCGGACACCTTACCGTCCGGCGGGAGACAGCCTTTCATGGGATTACTGTCGTCGTTGACTTTGCACCGGGCTACGAGACGGCAACGGCGACGATTCAAACTGATCTGTTCTTCGATGTGCGTGGTGATGCAGACATGGACGGCGTCCTCGATTTCCTGGATTCTGACGGTGCCCCTGGGTTCACCATCTATGGCTGTGCCCAATGGACCAAATTGCCCATTCAGGGGGACACCGACGATGACGATGACGACGACGATTCCGATTCCGATGACTAGTGCGTCAACGCACAGTTCATTGCCATCCGCAGGGGCGGGCTCAGCACTTGTTCTGAGCGTGCATTGAGCGCTCAATCGAAAAGCGACTGAACAGCCGACGCACAACCCGCTCCATACATCTTCCGCCCCCCCCCGAACTCGGGGGGGGCATCTTTGCCCACGCCACATGTCGTGAATCCTGGAAGAACAAGAGTGTGCCTATCACGTCAGGGACGTGCAATGGTCTGCGGGCGGGAAAGCGAGAATCGACTTGTGCGACGGTGGATGACGTGGCAAGTCGCGTCGCATGCGGCGCACGAAGGTCCAATCGGCATGGACTTTGGCCGGGACGGTCCTAGCAGGCTGTCGGCCTTGGGCAGCCTAAAGGAGCCCAAAGGGGTCAGGCTTGCTCTGTAGAAAACCTCGGGTTTGATGTCCGGTCCCGGACCTCGTGCCGGTGGCCTGCTCCCCGGGAGTGTCTCTGCCTGCGGAACTTCATTGGGCGGCGTGGCGCTGGCCGGGGACGAACTCTTCGGTGCAACCATCGCGACGGCTATCAACACGAGACACGAAGTGCGGTGTCATCCTATGGCTATGGGGCATGGCTCTTCGGCTGTTGACGCGATTGAGACCACTCGTTCATGCGGATAACAGCGGCCTCGACGCCGTCAAACAGTGCAACTGCGTCCTTTCGATTGGCCCAGAGCTTCGCGCGAGTCCTGGATCGGGCGTCCGCCGGTACAGGCGACCTAGTGATCCACGCCGGTGATCTGTTCGACGCTTCCCGCCCCAGCAGCCTGGCTTTGGCTGCCGCAGCTGAGCCGCTGTTGAAAGTCGCAGCCGACGACATCCCCGTCGTTGTCGTTCCGGGGAACCACGAGCGTTTAGCGATCCCCGCGACGTTGCTGCTTTCGCATCGAAACGTCCACGTCGTTACCGGGCCGTGCACGCTGACCTTCGCGCTGCGCGGCACGAACGTGGCGATCTCAGCTTTTCCTTGTTTGCGGCGCGAAGCAGCCAAGAAGTTCTCTCAGCTCTGGCGGACACGCGTTGGACGATGACGCCCGCTTCGACATTCTCGGAAACAACGTCGCCGACGCCGGGCGCGTCCCCATGCGGCATGGGATGCTCCGCGGAAAGCACCATGCGAGCAGTGTTGACCGCCTTCCCAAGACGGTCGCGGATTGCCTCTGTATCGCGGCGCGCGAATTGCGGAGAGAATCGGAGCGATACCGGTTTATCTGCCGAGGCAGTACCGCGAAGCTGACGGAACGGAGCCCGCGGAACATCGCGTTTGGCCGAGGAAGTGTCGATGCAATCAGGTCAGGGTAGCGTGCAACACGTACGTCACATTCTCCATGTGGACATGGATGCGTTCTTCGCGGCGATCGAGCAGCGCGACCAGCCTGAACTGCGGGGCAAGCCGGTCCTGGTGGGGGGCGATCCGAAAGGACGTGGCGTGGTTTCGACGGCCAGCTACGAGGCCCGACGGTTCGGGTGTCACAGCGCGATGCCGATGGCCAGCGCAGTCTGTCTCTGCCCGCAAGCCGTCATCGTTCAGCCAGACATGAAGCGCTATGCCGAGGCGTCGAGGCAGATGTTTGAAATCCTCGGTCAGTTCACACCGCTTGTGGAACCCATCTCGATCGACGAGGCGTTTCTTGATGTCACCGGTTCGACGCGGCTGCTCGGACCGCCGGCGCAGATCGCACGGGAAGTGAAGCGCCAAATCCGCTCGGTGACTGACCTGACGGCTTCCGTCGGCGTGGCGGCGAACAAGTTCCTGGCGAAGCTGGCCAGCGACCACGATAAGCCGGACGGTTTGGTTGTCGTTGACCCGGGCGAGATTCAGGCGTTCCTCGATCCGCTGCCGATCACCCGGCTCTGGGGTGTCGGCAAGGCGACGTTGCCAAAGCTCGAAGCACTGGGCGTACGGACCTTCGGCAACCTGCGCCGTGTTTCCAGAGACGAACTGTGCCGGCGGTTCGGTGATTCCGGAGAACGATTCCACCGTCTGGTACGGGGCGTTGATCATCGGGACGTGATTCCGGACCGGGACGCCAAGAGTATCAGCCACGAGGTCACCTTTCGGGTTGACGTCACGGACCGCGAGTGCTTGCGGAGTGTGCTCCTGGGCCAGACCGAGAGCGTTACGCACCGCCTGCGTCGGCACGGCTTCCTAGCAAGAACCGTGACCATTAAGATCCGCACGTTCGATTTCTCGACGGTCACACGGTCGACGACAGTAGCGCGCGCGACAGACCAAACCGAGGCAATCTGGCTTGCGGCATCTGGACTGCTCGAACATTGGCAGGCCGGAAGTCGGGCGGCAGTGCGTTTGATCGGGGTTGGCGTTTCGAAGTTCTCCAGTCGAGAGAATGAACAGTTTGATCTGTTTGACGAGGTTCCGGGTTGTCGTGATGGCAGGCAATTGGACCGCGCTGTTGACGAAATACGCGGCCGTTTTGGCGACAATGCCATTGCCAGGGGCAGGACGGACCGTCGACCTCGCGGGGATTAGCGCGATGCAATTGCGTCGGGCTCGCGGGAAACACAACCACTGGCCCGGCTTATGAACGCGTGGCGGTGAAGCGCGCTCGCGAGACGATGCGCGATTCAGAGGGCGGATTGTACCAAGTAAACATCGTACCGCGCGATCTTGCCCTTGAAGGTGATGTCCGGTTCCCCGCCGAGCAGCGGGGTGTGCGGCATTCGCTTGACCACGACGCGACGGCGGGCTACGCGACGCGCTTCGTTGAACAGTTCACCGGCATCGTCGTCATCACCGACGAGCAAGCGGAACGACCGCATCTCCTTCTTGACCAGCGCTGAAGCGCCATTAACAGTTGGGAACATCGGATCGAGGTAGACAACATCGGGGCGAGCGTCCTCCGCCAAGCTCGACAAGTGCCAACGGGCGTCACCGACATGCAGCAACAACCGCTCGGCGATGATCTCGTCCAACTCCGGCACCGCTTGCGCCCGCCGCAGTCCGTCACGAAGCAACGCGCCCACTATGGGCGAGCGTTCGACGGCTGTCACACGACACCCGAGCATCGCCAAGCGGAACGCATCGCGGCCTAGTCCCGCCGTGGCATCGAGCACGCTCGGGCGGTCGTCGGGCAAACCGACCGCGCGGGCGATCGGCTGTCGCCGACTGCCGACGCGACGACGGTACTCCCCAGGGCTGCAACCCAAGAGGTCGACGTACACCGCACCGGGCGCTCCAGGCCGCGTTTCGCGCAGCTCAAGCCGATCGGCTCGCGCGGCGAGCAACAGGTCGAACTTCTCCGACGTGTTGTCTGCGATCGGCAGACGGAGCTCTTCGGACAGACGCGCGACGACGTCGGTCGACGCGCCGTCTCCCGTGATCGCGATGCGTGCAATTCCTGCAACGGGCGGTTCGTCCAAGGCGACATCCTCCCTTCGGGATGTGTCAGAGTGAGTCACTACGCCGAACGATGTCATTGCCAGCGAGGCAAGGAATCTTGCTGCCTTCCGGGCAAGATGCTTCGCTCAGCATGATGTTTGACAACTCACCCTCGTCCGTTCAATCGCCGAGCACAGGATACGCAAAAAGCACGCGCCGGACCACCCGGCGCGTGCTCGCGATTCAGTCGAATTGTCGCTGGCGGGCCTTACCCAACCTCGACGACGGAGTTGACCTCGCCGCGTTCGTTGGATTCCACCATCGGGTTGTCGCGGTCGCAATCCCACCGGCCATCGACCACCAAGCGGTAGCGGTACCGCCCTTTCGAGAGTCGCAGCTTGGCCTCGAACACGCCTTCCTCGCCGGTTGGTTCGAGGAGCGTGGCGTGCGGCATCCAGTCGTTGAAATCGCCGGCGAGTTGCACGAGTCGCGCACCGGGTCGATGGGTGCGGAATACGACGCCGTCGGACACCTCCTGCGCGCCGTAGGCGGCTGCGATCTTGGCTTCGATTTCTTGGTGCTGTTTTTCCGTGGTATT
>JAJDDU010000086.1 GCA_029260155.1 Phycisphaerae bacterium
TCAGCTCGGCATCATACGCCCCCTCATCAAACTCTGCGATAGTGACCTCCCCGCTCGATCCGACTGTCCCCCGAATGCGTATCAGAGACTGACTCTCCATGATCTCGGTAATCGTCAGGTCGCCGTCCAGGTCGCCTGTGATGGTCAGGGACGCACCCGCCCCGATCGTTCCGACCTCGACCGTTGCGCTCACTTCCGTGTCCTCTCCGCAGGGTCCGAATCCCAGGTCACCGAGGTTCAGTCCGCCCCCGTCCACGATTTCCCCCACGGTCAGCTTGTGTTCGACGCCGCCTATGAGGGTCACGAATCCGACCTTCGGAATGGTCATCGCGAAATCAACCAGCGAGTTGATGAACAACGTGCATTCGCCACCATCTCCCCCGCTGTCCTCTTCGATGTAGAATGCATCAGTTAAGTAGATGATGTATCCGTTCGCGATGGTCGAATAGTGATCCCCGGTTGGATCCAGTTTGATGCTCCCAACGTACATAGCCCCCTGATCGCTAAAGCCTGTCCCCAAACTCACTGAGAAATCGTCGGCGTACGGCGACTTGATCACCCCGATGTCGCCCAACCCGGTCGACGTCCTGGCACGGACCACCCATGGATGCGCTCCGTTGATCAAGTCGATCTCCGGGGCGTCGTAGCAACCGGTGCAATCGTAATCGACGTTGAAGTCAGTCACCTCCACCGGATTATCGCCGGTTCCTTGCCAATCAAGACAGATCGTATTCGTTGAAAACTGGTCGCACACGCAGGTCGACCCCGCCACCTCTCCGGGACACGTTCCAGAGGCCCGGGCGGCCAAACCGAGGACCCCGATCCCGATGATTCCCAATCGGATAACCGTTCTTTTTTCACAGAATCTTGCTTCCATCGTCTGACTCCTTTTGGTAAAATAAGCAGAACATGGATCGCGGACGAACAACCGCCGCGAAATCCGTCGTAAGCCGAAAGGACACGTCATGTCGAAGTGCAGTGTCGCGGCCGTTCTTATCTCTGTGTGCGTGCTGCCCGTGAACGCCCAGGTCATCGTTTATGAAGCCGCTGACACGTTTCCCGAGGAACAAGGATGGGACCGCAGTACGTTCTGTTTCCCGGAGCGCTGGCTCTCGGAAGGAACCTTCTTCCAACATGTCGACCCCATTGTCCCGGAATGTGGGCCTGGTCCGCCTGGAGATCGAGAGACGTTCGTACGGTCTACCGATCCGTTCTTCGGTATCAACGCCCTGTTCATGGAGTGGCGCATGCAGACGGATGGGGGATCGTTCCGAGATCATCGGTGTCGCACCAGTGGCGATCGTCGCGGGCGGTAGCGGCACGGCCAATTACCACTTTACTATCGCCCGCGATCAGGTTCGCTTCTTTCGAGACAGCCTGATTCCCATCGTCTGGGCAGATGTTGAGCCCAACGTAACACACACCTATCGCCTGGAACTCGTCGGAACTGCACTGTACGTGTGGTACATCGATGGAGATGTGGTCGATTCTGGCGAACCCGAAGCAGCGTACCCACCTATGAGCAATCCACGAATTGTCTGGCAAGCGCGATCTCACATCGCGGAAAGCACGACGCAGTGGGACTACATTCGCTTCGGAAGACGCCCGGCGGACCACAGCGGGGATTTCGATTCCAGCGGAACCGTCGACATCCAGGATTTCTACTTCTTCGCCGAGTGCGTGGCCGACCGTGGCAACGGTCCGGGCGTGCCCGTAGACCCCGGCTGCGAATGGGCAGATATGGATCAGGATGACGACGTGGACTACCACGACTTTGCCCTCTTCCAACGCGCGTTCACCACTCCACAGTGACCCTAGCACGTTTCGAGACATTCAGCGGACTTGCTGCACTACCCCCTCTGCACCCAGACGCGACGTCTACCGCGGCGCAGACTAACCCTGCCGAGGAAAATACCCCCGGTTGAGTTGAGTTGAGTTGAGTTGAGTTGAGTTGAGTTGAGTTGAGTTGAGTTGAGTTGAGTTGAGTTGAGTTGAGGAACTGACTCGCTTCCTTTCACTCACCAACGCCCAATAGTAAATAACATATACCACGTATCGCCGCAGTCAAGTGAATTAACAGAATTGTCACGACACACAGTGACAGAATTCGTCACCCGCCTGGGGCAGTTGATAGATCAGACGTGTTGCGAACCCGATGGGCGTTCGTGTTCCCCACCGCCAAAGCAATGGGCCACCCAATGTTACAATGTTCCCGTCAGTCGCTACGCCAGAACTGCGGGAAGAACAAGACGATGATCGTCAGCACTTCAAGACGCCCGAGCGCCATCATCACAGACATCAGCCACTTGCTCGCAGGCGAAAACCACCCATAGTTGCACGTCGCGCCGACCCGCGCAAGCCCCGGACCAATGTTGTTCAACATCGCAATCGAAGCGGTCACCGCCGTCGTCGAATCGAGTGCGGAATCCTCTTCCAACACCATCAACGCAGCTGCACTCACAAAGACCAGCACCACAAAACCGAGGATGTACACGACCGTCGAGTGCTTGAGATCTTGATCGATCGTTACCTTGCCGATCCTCACAGGCCGGACCACGTTCGGACGGAACACACGCTCAATTTCGGCCCACATGATCTTCACCGCCATGAGGCAGCGAATCACCTTCAACCCGCCGCCCGTTGAACCGGCGGACCCGCCGACGAACATAAGCGCCAGCATCACACCCTTCGCGACGAAAGGCCACTGATCAAAATCCGCCGTACAGAACCCCGTCGTTGTCTGCACCCCCGCCACCTGAAACGCGCTGTATTGAACAGTCGAGCCAATGCCCGCAGGCGCCAACTCACCGGTGGTCGTGTTGTACGCTTGACCATGCACCGACCAAGCCACCACGATCGTGCCCGCCGCGATGATCCCCAAATAGCAGCGCAATTCAGGATCCTGGAGAACCTGCTTCCACCTCCGTCGCATTAACTGGAAGTAAAGCCCGAAGTTGATCCCCGCCGCCACCATGAACACCAAGATGATCAGGTCCACCCCCACCGACCGATACCCCGCCACGCTCGCATTGTGATTGCTGAATCCACCCGTCGCCAAGGTCGCAAACGTGTGACAAACCGAATCGAACCAGTTCATCCCGACGAGCCGAAGCGCGACGATTTCCAGCCCCGTCATCCCGAGGTAGATCATCCACAGCACACGGGCTGTCTCCTGAATGCGCGGCGTCACCCCGTCCGGCGTCGGACCAGCCGCCTCCACGCGGAACAGACGCTTGCCACCCACACCCAAGATCGGCAACACAGCCACAAACAACACGACGATCCCCAGTCCGCCAAGCCAATGTGTCAGCGCACGCCACAACAACAAGCTGCGCGGCATCGCCTCAATATCGGTCAGCACAGTGGCCCCCGTCGTCGTCAGGCCGCTCATCGACTCGAAATAGCAGTTCACGTACGCGGAAAACGGATGGACCGGTGCGCCGGAACCCGCCGGCGCAGACCACAACCAAAACGGCAACGCGGCAAGCCCCGCGCCAACGAACCAACTCATCGCCACCAGAAGAATCGCCTCGCGCCGACCGATAGCGCCAGTCTGCCCACGGGTCCCATACCACAGGGCAGCCCCCACTGCGCCGCCAATGCTGACCGACGCGATCAGTGCGCGAAATGCCGCCCGCTCCCGTTCGTCGCCCAGTTGCACTTGCAAGAACGACCAAGCAGCAACAGCGAGTATCATGGCCGCCATCACCAGCAGCAGCAGTCCGAATTGTCGCGCGATGAGTCGAGCGTTCACCGTTTCCTACTTTCCGGCAAAGAGCTTCCGTAGCGACTTGCTCATCTCCCGCCGTCCGATCACCAACAGCATATCGCCGGACTCGATTACCGTGTCCGCCACCGGCACATGCACCTCGTCGCCACGTTGAATCGCTGCAACAACACACGGTCCGGGCAATTTGATGTTCTTCAGCGCAAGACCGGAGGCAGGGGCCTTCGTGCCAACCGTCACCTCGTAAACGTCCGCCGTCGCTTCCACCAACGACGCCGCCACACGAATCGGTCCCGGCTCCAACAAGATCTGGATCTCCCGCGCAGCCACCGCACGCGGACTGAACGCCCGGTCAATGCCCACGTGCTCCAGAAGGTGCAGATACGTCGACCTCGCCGTCACCGCGACCGCGAGCTTAACGCCCACGCTCTTGGCCTGCGCAGCCGCGAGAATGTTGTGTTCGTCATCGTCGGACAGCGCAACGAATGCGTCCGCATCGCCGATACGTTCTTCCGCAAAAAAAGTAGGCTCCGTCGGATTCGCCTGAATCACCGTAACGTGCGGCAGTTTCTCGGCAATCTCCTCCGCACGCTCCCGTTCAAAGGCGTACAGACGCACCGCGAAATGCCGCTGCCGCAACGCCCTGCAAAGCCAAACGCCCATCGCAGACTCACCCAGGACCACGACGTGCTTCTTCTTGACCTTTTCCGTTTGCAGAAGCTTGCGCGCAGTATCAAACCTGCTCTTCTCACCCACCAACGTCACGATGTCGTCCTTGATGATCTCCGTGGCTGCGTCAGGGATGAACGAACGCTCGCCCCGTGTCACCGTCGCAATACGCACACCACTCGGAAGATCCAACGCGCTCAAGGCGACGCCGAGCGCCTTGGCGTCGTCACTCACCTTCAGTTCCTGCATCTCAATCTTGTCGCGGGCAAAGTTCTCAACCGCCAAAGACCCAGGATTACGCAGCGTTCGCGCGATGGCCACCGCCGTCGCGTACTCTGGACAGATCAGATGGTCGATGCCCAGGTGACGCTGATAGCTGAACACACTACTATCGAAATACGTCCGGTGATGAATGCGCGCAACGCAACGAGCCGCACCCATCGCAGTCGCCACCGCAGCCGACAGAAGATTGACCTCGTCATTGTCCGTTGCCGCGATAAACATGTCGCAGTCCGCGATACCCGCCTCCATCAGCGCCGACGCGTGCGTGCAGCTCGCCCGCAGCGAGCCGATGTCCAGCTCGTTCTCCAGCGCTTGCAGTGTTGCAGCGTTCTTCTCGACAACGGTGATGTTGTGGCCGCTTCCAGCCAGCACCTCTGCCAGGTGACGACCGACCGCACCGGCCCCGGCGATGATGATATTCATGTGTTCGTACCGCGCCTCACCAAAACCAACCGCCCATCATGCGGCACGCGCTCCAAACAGTAAAGCGCAACCGGTCCCCGCTCACCCACCAGTGGCGTCTTTCGTATTCGCCGTTTTTGGTGATCCACCGTCTACCGAATACCGAGTAGATGGTCGAGGGCATCCTGTCGCGTCGGACCCCGCACGTCGTTATCAGGAGTGGACCTGACACCTACGCACTCGCGTGCCCAAAACTCGCCCCCCGTCGCGACAGCATCGATGTCGCACAAAACCCCACCACAACCATCACACCCGCCATCGCGATCGATCCCGCCCCGTATCCTGTCTTTCCGCGCTGTGACCACCCACCCAGGATCTCTGCAGAAACACCCGCCACGGTCTCCACGTCCGCCAGGAGAATCCCATGCTGCTCCGCGAACGACACCAACTCCGACAGGTCCCGCCGCCCCAACGCGTCTTCCGACGGCGCCCGACCGAGCGGCCAAAGCCCAAGCACGGAGCCAATCAACATCCCAAGCAGCACACCGATCGTCACTCGCTCGTACCGGTGCAACAGAAACTTCAGCGCGTTCGAGAGCGCCACGATCCCCACCACAACACCAAGGCCCACCGGGATGACGATCCGCAGCACGCCACCAAGTTGTTGCATGTCGCGTCCCTTCACCGCCTCCTTCAACTCCTCGATCGTCCCGACGACCCGGTCATACTGGTCCAGCACCAGAAGCATGTAAGACCCCGAGATCCCCGGCAGCACCATCGTTGTTGAGCCCACGACCCCCGAAACGAAATCCATGCCGGTGTTGTGCGGCATCTGCCCCGTCTCCCTCAACATGAAGACGCCGACCATAAGCCCCAATCCCGCGACCGCCGCAACCACCACGTCACTTCGAATAGGCCGCAGCAACTTCATCAAGAGCGGAGCGCCTCCAAGCGTCATCCCGATGAATAGCGAGTACATCGCCACCGTGTGGTGAAACAGCAAGTACAGAATGACCCCCGCTAGGCCTACGATCGTCCCGGCCGCAAACAGGCCGAGCACCGCCAGAAACTGCAACCGCCTCCGGCTAAACCGAAACGCCGTAACGTCGGCCACACTGGCGATGAACTCCGTATAGAGGCCCATGGCAAGGATCATCGTCCCACCCGACACGCCCGGTATCAGATTTGCAACGCCCATCAACACGCCGCCGGCAGCAGTCTTCCCCAGCGACGGACCATCGCGTTCAACAACAATCTCTTCCTACTCACGCAACCGTCCAACTCCGTCCCAATGCGTGGCA
>JAJDDU010000087.1 GCA_029260155.1 Phycisphaerae bacterium
AAATTCGGCGGCACGTCGCTGGCGGACGCCGAGCGCATTCGCGGCTGTGCCGACTTTGTTCGCGCGGCAGAAAAAGACGCCCGCGTCGTTACCGTCGTTTCGGCCATGGGCGGGATCACAGACGCCCTGCTCGAACTGGCCGCCGCTGCCGCCGCAGGAAATCGGGCAGCCAAGTACACGTTGCTCGGAGATATCCGACGGCGGCACGAGCAGACCGCCGGCGCGCTCGGCGCCACCGATGCGATCGCCCCGCTGCTCAACGAACTCGACACGCTGGCGACGGGGATCGCTTCCGTCGGCGAGCTCACAGCGCGATCGCAGGACGCCGTGGTCTCATTCGGCGAGCGTCTGTGCTCGACCCTGATGGCCGCCGCGCTGGACGGACGGGCTGTCACCGGTGGTGAAGCGGGCATCGTGACCGACGAGAACCACGGCGAGGCGGAACCTCTGATGGCGCTTTCGCTGTATCAGGTGAAGGAAAACATCGCGCCGATGCTTGATCGCGGCGACCGTGTGGTCGTCACCGGATTCATCGCAGCCACGCAGCACGGTGTGACATCAACCATTGGCCGCGGCGGGTCGGACTACACCGCCACCATCCTCGGTGCCGCCCTGTGTGCCGACGAGATATGGATCTGCAGCGACGTGGACGGCCTTATGACCGCCGATCCCAGGATTGTCCCCAACGCCAAACTCCTCGACCGGATTTCATTCGATGAGTCCCTGGAGATGGGACAGTTGGGCGCCAAGTCCATGCACCCCCGCGCTCTGGAACCCGCCGCCGAGCACCGTATTCCCGTACGGATCCGCAACTCCTTCACCCCGACATGCCATGGAACGCTGGTCGCCGAAGCAACCTCCGAGACCGGTACCACGCGATCCGCGCTGCTGCTCAAAGATTGTGCCCTGGTCACCGTCGCAGGGGCCGCGATGGTCGGAAGACTGGGCACGGCGGCACGTGTGTTTCAGGCGATGGCGGACGCAGGCGCGAACATTCAGCTCATCTCACAAACCGTCTCCGAAGCCGGCATCTCCTTTGTCGTTGCAGGATCCCAACTGGCCCGGGTCCGCACCGCGCTGGACAAACAACTGCTTCGAACCAAAATCGCCCGGCGCATCGATGTCGAGGAAAACGCCGCGGTCGTCGCCGCGGTCGGCTCTGGCATGCACGGTATTCCGGGGATCGCCGCCCGCGTGTTCAACGCGGTGGCCAAGCGCAACATCAATGTAGAAGCCATCGCCCAGGGCTCGTCCGAACTCAGCATCTGCTTCGTCGTCAAGGGCGACGCGGGCCCGGACGCGGTCCGTGCTTTGCACGACGAGTTCGAGCTCGGCGGTTAGTTCGCTTCGCCCACGGCTAAAGCCATGGTCCACCCGGCCGCTACCCTTCTCCCAGCGCCTCTTCTATGGCCTTGATCAGCTTCGGATCGTCCGCCGCCGTTCGCGGACCGAACTTCGCGATGACCTTGCCCGTCCGGTCGACGAGGTACTTCTGGAAGTTCCATTTGACCGCGCCGCCGAAACCGTGGTCGGCCTTCTTATCCGTCAGATAGGCATATAGGTCGCACTTATCGCCGCCCTTGACCTTCACCTTCGCGAAGAGGTCAAACGTGACGTCGAACTTGCTTGTGCAAAAGGCCTTGATCTTGTCGTTGCTCTCCGGCTCCTGGCGCATGAAGTCGTTGGCTGGGAATGCCAGGATGCGAAAGCCACGGTCCTTGTAGGCTCGGTACGTCGACTCCAAACTGGAGTACATCTTCGTGGTGAGTCCTCACTTGCTGGCAACGTTCACGATCATCAGCACCTTGCCCTCGTAGGTGGAGAGTTTGACCGCCTTGCCGTCGATGTCTTTCATCTCAAAGTCGTACACGTTTGCGGACCTCCCTTCCGACGGACCTTCCGCTGCGATCGGCAGAACCATGGCCACCCCAAGAACACCGATCCCGAATAATTCGCGACGCATGATCCAAACTCCTCGAAGGCCTTTGACACCCAGCTCGCCCGAACGGATACCAGTGTAACGTGTGTCGCGGTCACGCTCCATCCCTCCGTGGGGTGCAACCGATTGGCAGTCTGTCGCGTAAGACCTTTGGAGAGAGAGAGTTAGGACGCTCGCAGCCGCGACAACTTTAGGACTAAACGGATCACCCTTCGCGGCGCTCTGTATGGGTGGTTATCGAGGAACGAGCGGGGCAGGACTTGGCTGAGAGTAAACCGCCAACCGAATACGCCGGCCGAAACCGCCTCGTGCAGTTGGCTTACCGCTTTGTGTGGGACCGCGCGGATGCAGAAGATGCAGTACAGAACGCACTCACGCTGGCGCATCAGAAACGATCGGACTTGCGTGACGAATCGAAACGCTGGTCTTGGCTGTGTCGCATTGTTGTGCGGCAGTGTTTCTTGCTGCGACGGGTCGAACAGCGACGAACGCAGCGCGAACGATCGAGCCTGCCGGCCATCTCCGATCGACGTGCGGATAGCATCGCATCGAGTGAGCGAGCGGAACTCGTCCGCTGGGCGATGGATCGCTTGCCACCGCAACAGCGGACCGCCATTACGCTGCGTCACCTGGAGGAGATGCCCTACGACCGCATCGCCGCGATCATGGAAATATCGCCCAGCACGGCGCGCGTCCACGTGCGCGCCGCCCGCGAGGCGATGCGCAGCGCGATCATGGGTCGCGACCGTGACTACCAGTTGACCGCGAGACAGAGAGGAGGCGAATGAACGTGAACTGTGAACGCGCATGCGACATGATGCACGACCGTCTGGATGGGATTCTGTCCGATGCCGACGATACGCGGCTTGATGCCCACCTGTCATCGTGCCCAGCCTGTGACACTGCGTTCGCGCAGTTGATGGATGTTGACGCGGGGCTTTGCGAGTTGCGAACGGCGACCGTGTTGTCGGAAGTGTCACATCGCCGGCACTTTCCTCTGAGGCGCGTGTCGCGTATCGCGGCCGGCGTTGTCCTTGCGGTCGGCGTTGGGTTGGCAGTGCGGACTGCGATGGTCAGCCGTGTCGACCCGACAGAGCTGCATTCCGCCGTCCACACAGCACCAAGGATCGAGCTGACGGCTGGATCGGCGGAGCGCTACCTGCCGATCGTGGAGCGCACGGATAGGCCCGACGTGCATATCGTGTGGCTACACCGGATGTTGCCCGCAGGGGGCAAGGACGGGTCCGCAGGGGACGGCGCTTCGCTGCAACGCCCAGCCGGCGTGACTCTGGAGGTGGGAGCTCGTGAAACGACGCCTCGCGTATGACTTCGTCGCAGGCTGGGATGACCAACAGGTACAATCGAAACACATTCGTAGAAATGGAGAACGATCATGTTGATGAGAGGATGGGCACTTACCACTTTGGCGCTTGGTCTGCTGCTGGCAACCGCCCCGTGGGCAAGCGGACAAGTTCGTCACGACGGCGACGAAGCGACGAACCCCGAAGAATCCGAGATTACGATCTACCGGTTGGAGTACGCGGACTGCAAGTCAGTTGCTTCGGTGATTTCCGGCCTTTCCGTCACCCCCAGCAGAGTGTTGCCCGACCCATCGACGAATTCCCTGATCGTTCGTACCGACCGCGGCGGACGGGAGCAGGTCGAACAATTGCTGGCCAAGCTCGACGTGCCTCCGCAGGAAAGCACGCGCGTCACCGAGTTCCTACCGCTGAAGTACCGCGACGCCGAGGGAGTTGCGCGTCTGATCAATAACACGGCCACCTCGCACATCAAGATCGCCGTCGACGAAGCCACCCAGGCTATCATCATGACGGGGCGTCCGTCCGACATCGCCGCAGCGCGCGAGATCGTGGCGCGCGTCGACAAGCCGCAGCGTGCACTCACACTGTCGTTCTACTTTGTGCAAGGGACTATCGGAGACGGGGAGGACGGAGGCGCGGAGGCGCTTCCGCCCGCTTTGAAGGGTGTTGCGCCTGCACTATCGAACGGTGGATTCACGGACATGACGCTCCTTGCCCCAATGACCACGGCCGTCCAAGCGGGCTCTGAGTTCACCACGGCTGGGTTTCTGCAGGTGGGAGGGGGCGGCAAGCTGCTGTTCGAGATTGAAGGCGAAGTTCACGAAAGCGCGACGGCGGAGAGCGCCCAGTTCACGCTCGGAGCGCACGTTGCCAAGGATCTCAGCGGTGACAGCATCAACATATTCCACATCGAAACGACACTGACCGCGAGACTCGGCGACTACGTGGTCCTCGCCGCCGCGCCCGCCCAGAATGGCGAGAACCAAGCCGTGGCGCTCATCGTACGGGTCGACTGACTTCCCCAGGCGGGGTTGGCGTTCGTCGGGTTGAGGCCGTAGACTCCTGCGTCGTTGGACCAGAACGACACGGGATCTGATACATGAGCACCGCGGCCGTCAAGAGTATCGGCGTACACACGCTGGCCATTCCGATGCGGCGGTCCGTCGAACACGCAGCCTCGCAGCGCGATGTTGCCGAGCCGATCGTGGTCGCGGTGGAACTCAATAGTGGCGTGGTGGGCTACGGAGAAACGCTCCCGCGACCGTACGTTACGGGCGAGACGATTGACTCGGTCGGGGAAGCGATTGAGCGGCTGTATGGCCCTGCACTTCTGGACTTTCATCCGGCGTGTTTCCCCGATGCGCTGGAAGCCATTGACGGACTACCGTGGCGATTTCGAGATGGCGAGCGCGGGTCGGGACCTATATCGCCGGCCGCCCGCGCAGCCGTAGAGCTCGCACTGCTAGATGCCTATTCGCGGCACTTTTTGCGACCGATTTCCGACGCGGTCGGCTGGATGGGATTTAGTGACTTCGGATCGCCTGGTAGCATTCGCGATACTCGCTACAGCGGGGTGCTGGCGTCGCGCAGCGTTTCGGGAACATTGCGGACGTTGCGGCTGATGTGGTGGTACGGCCTGCGCGACTTCAAAGTCAAAGTTGGTGAGGATGGCGAGGCAGATCGTCTGAGCGTCGTCGCGCGCTATCTATCGCGCCCGATCGCTCGGGGGCGTGCGACACTGCGGGTAGATGCCAATGGCGGATGGAACCTGTCTCAAGCGATTGAGCGTCTGGGTGCTTGGCGATCAATGCAACTGGCATCGGTCGAGCAGCCGCTGGCCAAAGGTGACGAGGACAACCTGCCTGAGCTGAAGTCGTGCGTTCACCAACCTCTGATGTATGACGAGTCTCTGGTTACCATGGCCGATGCGGACAAGCTCATTGCATTGCAAGTGGCGGACGGTTTCAACATTCGCCTCAGCAAATGCGGCGGTTTCTTGCCCGCATTGAAACTGGCACGCCTGGCGCAGCGGAACGGGATCATGGTTCAACTGGGTTGCATGGTTGGCGAGACAAGCATTCTGTCGTCGGCGGGCCGGCGTTTCCTGGAAGTCGTGCCACATGTCCGCTTCGTCGAGGGGAGTTTCGGATCATTCCTGCTGCGTGACGACATTGTGCGGTCTTCGGTCAGGTTCGGGTACGGTGGCCGGTCCAAGACGCTGAAACAACTCGGGTGGGGGACGGACGTCGACACGAGAAAACTCGCTCAACTGTGCACTACGCACACGACGTTCGTAATGTAGCTTCTTGGCGACAATCAGTGGCCCGCGTCGTCGAAGCGTCGAATGCGTTCGGCCCGATCGAGCACTGCGCAGCCGGCTTCTGTTTCAGGCGCCATCTCACACAACGTCTGCCACCCTGCGGCGGCGCGATCCAGAAGTCCCATGTTCTGTAGCGCGAGGGCGATGTTGGCGTGAAGGTCGATGTTGCGCGGATCCTGGGCCACTGCGTCTTCGAACTGTTCGAGCGCGAGACCGAACTCTTGAGCATCGGAGAACATCAGGCCCAGTTGATAATGCAAGTCGATGTCGCGAGGTTGTGCATCGAGTGCCCGCTGCATGATGGGCAGCGCTTCGTCACGGTCACCGGTTTCGACGAGTGCGAGTCCAAGCTTTACGATGGCTTTCACGTAGCTGGGGTTGATCTCCAGTGCTTCCCGAAATGACGCGATGGCTTCTTCGAGGCGTCCGCGTTCGCGGAGAAGGAGTCCCAGGCGATAGTGCAGATCCGCGTGGTTCGGATGAACCAGCAGTGACTCTCTGTGTCGCATGATCTGCTGATCGAGAAGACCGTGCGCGCCGGTTGACGATGCACTGTCCTCGTCGGGAGCGTAAGTCGGCACAACGTATTGCTCGACCTGACGGCTCGCGGCGATCTTCAACTGAAGTTTGGCAGTTTCCGCGAAGAGCAGTGTTGAATTCGGCTCTATCCCGGCGGCCATGTCGATGGTCTCGGCCGCGTCGTCGACACGCCCACACTCATACTGCGAGCACGCCAGCCCGACATATCCGACGAGCAAGCAGTCGTTGATCTCGACAGCTTTGTTGAACCACTGGGCTGCGTCGCTGTACTGTCCGTCGCGCAGGTGCATGGTTCCGACTTTGACGGACGCTTCGAGATAGTTCGGATTGAGGTCGACGGCTTCGAGATACTGTTCCATCGCCGCGTGGGTGTCACCGGATTTTTGCAGCAGGTCTCCGAGTCGCAGGTGATTGTCGGGGAACGACGGCTCGCGTTCGATGGTCTCCTGCATTTCGGAAATCGCCTCGGGTAGCATTCCCTCTTTGTCATACATACAGACGAGGTCGTCGCGCGCGTCCCAGTTATCGGGATCAATCGTCAAGGCGAGGCCATAGCGGTGCACTGCCTGATCGAATTGCCCCATCCGGTAGTAGAGGTTGCCCAGCGTCATATGCAGCGAGGCATCGTCCGGATAGAGTGTACACAGTCGCTCGTAGACTTCGCTGGCGGCGGCAAAGTCATCGCGTGTCACGAGGATTGCGGCCATGCGCTCGTGCGCGTTTCGCAGTTTTGGGCAGATTTCTACAGTAGCTGCGTAGAATGCCAGTGCGTCGTCCAGGCGACCGCTTCGTTCACTGCAACATGCGATTGCGAAGACGACTGCGGGATCATCCGGCGACATTTCGTGGGCCGATCGCAGATGTGCTATGGCTTCTTCGGTTCGCCCGAGCTGGTCCAGGGCACACGCCAGTCCGATGCGGGAAGTCATGTTGGACGGATCTGATGTGACCACCGTCGTAAACTGCGTTCTGGCTCCGGCGAGGTCCCGTGTATTCAGCAGGCGGATGCCAAGCATGATCCGGTCGTCATCGACCGCCTCCGGCGCGCGGACGGCTTCCTTGAGCGCCTTGGTTGAATAGCAGTCCGAGTCTGTCAGCACATCGCGGAACGCTGCCGTGAGTTCCGCAAGCAGACCTCGCCCCAGAAGTTCCAGAAGATACGACATTCGGTTCACCCCTCCGCAGAGTCAAGCGCCGAGCGCTTCCAAAGACTCTTGTGCCACTCTGTAGTTTGCGTTGATCTTGATCGCCCGGCTGTAGGCATCGCGTGCGCGGTCTGTCCGCCCGGCGTCGCGATGAAGATCGCCGAGGAGCACATGGACGTCGGCGTAGTCCGCGCCATTGCGCAGGGCTGATTCGAGACGTTTCACAGCCTCCGCACGTCGACCCGCTCGACGGTAGAGCTTGCCCAAGAAGATCAATGCGGGCGTGTGATGTTCGTCGATTTCCACGGCATGTTCGAGCGAAGCGATGGCGCCGGCCGCGTCGCCGCCCTCGTCGAGGAGGCGGCTGTTCTGGTAGTGCAAGTCTGCGCGCTCCGGGTACTTTCGTAGGGATTGCTCCGCAGCCGCTGCGAGCAGTTGTCGTAGTGTGACGTCGGTTTCCGATTTCGGCAGGCTGATAAACGCGTCGATGAAGTCGGCGTCGGTCTCGATGAGCCGCGAGAGCTCGGTGACGAACTCGTCATAATCAGTGTCGCATTCAGGCGGCATGGCTGCGGGGCTGTGCACGCCCGTCGCTGCGCGGTCTACGGCTTTCGACGCCATGGTGAGCAGGTGACCGATGCGTGCATCGCGTGGGCGCAATCGCTGCGCGCGCGTTAGCAAAGCCAGCGCTCGCCCGACTTCTTCGTCGGCAGCGTGGCACATTGCGAGGCTGACCATGGCTGCGGTGTGACGCTTGTCGAGGGAGAGTGCCTGCGTGAAGCGCATGGCCGCCTCCACCTGTTCGCCGCCGGCTGCGAGTAGTGTTCCGAGGTGGAAATGCAACTCGGCGCAATCGCGCGCGTGCTCCACGCTGTTGCGGAGTGAGGCGATGGCGGCAGGACAATCGCCGTGTTTCCACAGCATCAGGGCGTGGCGGATTCGGGCTGTGATGTCGTCTGGGTCTTCGTCGATGAGCTTGGTCATCTCTTCCGCGGCAGCCATGTAGTCCTGGTTTCCCACGTGACAGCGGGCAAGGTAGGGGCGGAGCCCCTCGGAGCCGGGATTCAGGCTTAGGGCCATGGAGAACGTGGCCGCTGCAGAATCGTATTGACCCGCGTTGAGCAGGCAGATGCCACGGCGAACGCAGTCCCGCGCTTCGAAGAAGCGGCGTACGTAGTCCAACGTCGCGGGCGGATCGGCGGTTTTGGTTTGGGGCATTGTGCGACTCCTCACGGTCCGCGCCTTGCAGACCTCGCTGGAAATATCGGTAGGCGACAGCGGCGATGTTACTTAGAGCCCAAGCGCGGAGGGTGATTTATCGGCCTTTGCGCCAATCCGAGATGATGGACCGTTCTGCGGTGCTGAACAGTCCGATTGGGGTGAGCGAGCAGGCCAGCAGCAGCAAGAGCATTACCAGGGCGGCGTAACGTCCGGCCCCCAGCGATGCGAATGAGGCGACTAGCAGAAGGGTCGTGATATCGGGTCTCTTGCCCGACACGGTCAATGCGACGAGGCAAGTCAACATGGAGACTGCGGAGGCGGCGGTGCAGACCCAGCTTCCGTATTGAAGCATTGTAGCGGCGTCGAACGTTGCCGGCGCGCCGGGCGTCCCCATTATCATCAGAGCAAGCAAGACGTTTGCGGTCGCTCCGGCGGCAGACGTCCAAAAGGTGAAAACGGACTTCTGCTCGAGGTGGAAGCGGATGAGCAGGAACTCCATCGCGGCGAACCAGGAATAGGCCAGCAGCAATGGCTCGAAGCAGTCCGCACCGGCCGCGTAATCGGAAGGGAACGCAGCCAAAACCCACGGTTTGAGCAGAACGAGCGTGACAGCGCCGGATAGGATCGCGAGGAACCCGACCTTGCTGCCGGCATCGAGGCGTAGCAGAGCGTCCTCGCTGCCACTTGTCTCCCAGACACGTGTGACGTTGGCGGAGAACGCCCGACTCAGTGTTTGTCCTCCCAAGAGCACTAACTGGGCGAACAACCGCACCGCGAAGAAGGTCGCAGCCTGCGTGTAGCCGGCGACGATCGCGAGATGCCAGAGGACGTATTGCTGCAATCCGTGCCAAGCGACCTGGGAGGCGGCGATCCATACGCTGTATCGCAACAGAGTAGTGTCAAGCCTTGGCACTTTCGCCGTTGCGTCGCGGTCGATGGGCCGGCCCTTGATGTACGTCAGCAGCCGCGGGAGGAAGAAGACGCAGGTGACGACGTTTCCCAGGCCGTAGGCTAGCAGCACTGCGTTGGCTGAATCGAATCCCAAGGCGGGAGCGATCAATGCCAGCGAGGAAAACAGGACGACACCGAGGACTTCCATGAGGCTGGCTGCGCGAAAGAGCCTCAGCCCTTTCATGAGGTCGACCGCAAGGTGAAACACGATCAGCGAGACGATGCACACGGCTGCGACGCTCACCAATCCCTCGGGTGCGTGCCCAACTGCCGACGAGGCGGAAGGGTTGACCTGCGTTCCCGCGGCGAACACGAAATCGACGATCGCCGCCGGCGCCGACATGAGCAACCCAGCCGTCAGGATGGCGACGAACAGCACCATTTCAACCGCGCGACGCGAGAATACTCCAAGCGTACCACGGACCTCATGGGCGGGCGCATATCTCAAAACGCCAAAGGTCAACCCGAGACTGCAGAGCGGCACGAGTAGGTTGACGACGGCCACGGCGACTTGGAACACGCCAAACTCGCGTTGTGACAGAAGCCACGCGAGCAACACGCTTCGTACAAACCCGATACCTCGTCCGGCGATCAGCGCGCCAGCCTGTGCGCCGATCGAGCCCGCGAGACTGGCGGGAACGAACAGGGTTTGGGTCAGGGTCTTGATCAACGTACTCGCCGTCAGGGAATCACGAACGCATCCGGCTGAACGCGCCGGATTGCCGACAACGCTGATTGCGCGGCGCCGTAGTCGCGGTAGCGCCCTGCGTGAATGACATATGATGCTTGAGCGGAACGGTCCGACCGCAGCGCGGCTGCGTCGACTCCTTGTTGTCTGAGGGTCTTGGCGGCAGCTTGGGCGAGGTCCACGCGCGAATAGGCCCCACATTGCACCGTGAAATACGGGCGCTTCCAGGCCAGATGTGCCGAAGCGTCCGACGCCAATTTCCCGCCGGCGCGCCGACTGGCGACACGCGCGAATTCGCGGCGGGCGCGATCAAATGCGCCGGACCGTTCGAGGCTGAGTGCGTAACGAAACGATAGGTCGTGGTCGCGATCCGCCGACAACTGCCCCGTCCGAGCGGTCTCATACAATCGCGACGCCTCGGTGAATCTCCCGTCTTCCATCAACATGTTGGCGAGTTGGGCGGTGAGTGTTGACCGGAGGTCGTTTCGCCCACAGATTCGCATCGCCGCCTGAAAATCGCGCCGCCCCTCCGCGCGGTGGTTTGTGCGGACCCGACTGAGCCCCCGAACGTAGTACGCTTCAGCCGTATCGGGCTTGTCCGGGTGGGCTTGGATAACGCCGGTCGCGAGGCGTTTCGATTCGTCGTACCGAGCGAGTCGATAGGCCCGCTCGGATTGGATAATCCCCCGGACAGCGGGTCTGGGGAGGGATTGGCAACCGACCTGGAATAGCACCGCGACGACGGCCGTTGCGAGGCCACTAGCGATGCGTCCGAATCGTTGTGCATTCACGTCCATGCTCCGCACAGATGTTTGGTCGTGTCCCTGGCCGACGCGGGTCATTATGGGGGAGGTAGCGTTAATAGACAAACATGCTGCGTGCAATTATCCTGCGTCGGCAGGTGGGATGGCGACCGGCCTTGACGAAGTTGGCACTGGCATGATCGTAGATGCGTTGTTGAAGCAGGATCGAAGCCAACCGAGCGGGTTGGCGGTCAGTGATCCCTTTTCATCCCTGACTTACCGGAATCTCACCAGCCTCGCAGCGGTCATGCGCGATGTCGTGCTGCGGGAGAGCAAGGCAAAAAGCGTCGGACTGCTGTTGCCCAGCGGCGGCGCGTTTGTGGGCTCGATGTTCGGCACGCTGTGGGCTGGGAAGGTGGCGGTGCCTCTGAACTTCCTGCTCAGTCCGACCGAGCTGGCAGACATCGTTCGCGACGCCGGGATCGATCTGATTCTGAGCGTGCGACACTTCGAGAAGACGACGCAAGAGCTGCCCGTGCGGACGCTCTGCATGGAGGATTTGCCGATCAAGCGTCGCGTGCTGATGGCGCGGCTGCGCGGCCGGCCGCCCGTCGGCGACGTCGACCCCGATGCGCTGGCTGTCCTGCTGTACACTTCCGGCACGTCGGGAGCGCCCAAAGGCGTGGAGCTTTCGCAGAAGAACCTGTTGAGCAATTGCAACGCGATTAGTGAATCTGCTGAACTTCGAGACGATGATCGGTTCCTGTGCGTTCTGCCGCCTTTTCACGTGTTCGGGCTGACTGCCAACGTGTTGATTCCGGTTGTGCGGGGGCTGGCGGTCCACGCGCTGCCTCGGTTCAGCCCGCCCGCACTCTACCGGGCGATTGACGAATTCAAGCCGACGGTGCTGATGGCCATCCCCAGCATGTTCGGGGCATTGTTGCGTCACCAGTCGGCTTGTGTGGATACGTTTGCCAACTTTCATTTGCTGGTCAGCGGCGGCGAACCGCTTCCGGAGCGGATCGCGAATACGTTTCGCGAGCGTTTCGGCGTGGAGCTGCTTGAAGGCTACGGGCTCACCGAGACATCGCCGGTTATTTCACTCAACGTTCCGCGACACCACCGGAGTGGGTCTGTCGGCAAGCTGTTGACCGACGTGTCCTTGCGGCTTGTGGGCGAAGACGGTCGGGAGGCAGGTACGGGGGAGGACGGAGAGATTCAGGTGCGCGGGCCGAATGTGATGCGCGGTTATCATCATCATCCGGAAGAGACGGCGGCCGTCCTCGATTGCGACGGCTGGTTCGCAACGGGCGACATCGGTGCGCTGGACAGCGACGGTTTCCTTTACATCACCGGGCGCAAGAAGGAGATGATGATCGTCGGGGGGGAAAACGTCTTCCCTAGAGAGATTGAGTCGGTTCTCGAAGGACACGAGGCGATCGAGGAAGCGGCTGTGATCGGCGTGCCCGACGCGAGCCGCGGGGAAGTCCCGCTCGCGTTTGTGATTCTAAAGCCCAACCACACGACAACCGACATCGAGCTTCGCAGCTTCGCCCGCGAGCAATTGGCGGGCTACAAGGTTCCGCGTCAAGTTGTCATCGTCGAAGATCTTCCGCGTACTCCGACGGGCAAGACAGAAAAGCGCAAGCTGCGGGAACTCGGCGCCGCGCTCCGCGCCGGCGATGGGCAGAACTCGCCGTAACATAGTTTTGAGAAATCACTTATGACATTGGATGCCACGAAACTTGGCTGGCGATTCCCGAGGACGTTCTGGGTCGCCAACGGGGCTGAGCTGTTCGAGCGCGCCGCGTTTTACGGCATGTTCATCACGCTGGTGCGCTACCTGCACGACAAGGTCGGCTTCTCCGATCAAGCCACCGGCGTCGTTATGGCGTGCTTCGCGTCGATCATCTACCTGCTTCCCACGTTCATGGGGATCATGGCCGACAAAATCGGTTTCAAGCGGGCGTTGCTGCTGGCGTTTGGCCTGTTGGCAGGCGGGTATGCGTTGCTGGGAATGTTTCAACTCAAGGCGACCGCAATCGCGTCGCTTACGTTGATCATGTTCGGCGGGGCGATCATCAAGCCGGTGATCTCGGGCACGGTGGCGAAGTGCAGCGACGACAATCACCGGGCTCGGGCGATGTCGATCTTCTACATGGTCGTGAACATCGGCGCCTTTTCGGGCAAGTTCGTGGCGGGCGACCTTAACGATCGACTCGGGCTGCACTACATCAACTACTACGCTTCAGGGATGGCGATCCTCGCGTTCTTACTCGTCGCCATCTTCTACACCAATGTCGACATGAGCGGCAGCGGCAAGACGGTCAAGGAAGCGTTGGCTGGACTGCGTACGGTGATGGGGAACTTCCGATTCCTGTCGCTGATCGTCATCGTCGCGGGTTTCTGGACCATCCAAGGGCAACTCTATGCAACCATGCCGACGTACATGGAACGCTTGCTCGGCAAGGGCACGAAGCCGGAGTATCTGGCCAACATCAATCCGGCGGTGGTGGTGCTGTGCGTCGTGTTCATCACTCATTTGATCCGCAACTTCAAGGCGGAAAACGCGATCGGCGTCGGCATTTTCATCATACCGTTCACCGCGTTGGTGATCGGCTTGAGTCCCGCGTTGGAGGAGTCCGTTGGCTCGTCGATCATCGGCCTCCACCCACTTACGCTGATGATCGTCATCGGGATCGGGCTGCAAGGTCTAGCGGAGTGCTTCTTGTCGCCCAAGTTCCTGGAGTATGCGTCGAAGCAGGCCCCCGAGGGAGAGGTGGGTCTGTACCTCGGCTATCAACACCTGACCACCTGTTTCGCGTGGGCGTTCGGCTTCCTCGCGTCGGGTCAGTTGCTGAGTCAATACTGCCCTGCCCCTGAAACGCTGGATGCCCCCGCGCGACACGAATGGCGATTGGCCACCGACACCACGTATCGATTCACGTTGGATCACGAACTCACAGCTGATCTGAAGAACGACAGCCCAGTGCCGGCGGCCGTACGCGAACTGTTCGGTACGCACGGCCTCGACCTTCCCAAAACCGCGACGATGGCAGAAAGCGACGCCGAACACATTATCAAGGTCGACGCCAACGCCGCGTGGGACATCCTCGCCGGCGACGTCACCTACAGCATTATCGAGACCAAAGCGAAACCCGACGCCGAGTCCGCGATCACATCGGACCTCGTCGTCTACGCAAACACGCCTCGGGCAGTGGAAGGAGTCTCGCCCCTGCCGCAGGC
>JAJDDU010000088.1 GCA_029260155.1 Phycisphaerae bacterium
CGCGCGCTGATGGAGGCGATGGCGATGGGCTTGCCCGTAGTCAGCACCGATGCGGGCGGGATCGCGGAGGTGGCTGAGAATGAGAAGAACGCGCTGCTCGTACCGACGCGATCGCCCGAGGCGTTGGCCGCTGCGCTGACGCGCGTCGTGCAGGACAACGGATTGCGGAAGCGGTTGGGGGCGGCGGCCGTCGAGCGTATGCGGGGCCACTTCAGTCACGAACTCATGCTCGATCACCACGTCGCGCTGTATGAGTCCGTCTTGGACGGGAGTATTCACGATTGAACGCGTCGGACGAGCCGCGCCCGAAGGTTCTGCAGATCACCTCGATCGACACGACGATCGTGATCTTGCTGTGGCGACAGATTCGAGAGATGCTCATCGCAGGGTACGACGTTCGTTGCGCGTGTACGCCCGGCGCGAACGGGGCCTGGCTGCAAGCACAGGGCGTCGAATTCGTCGGAATCGAGGTCAATCGATCGATTACTCCGTTGGGCGATCTGAAGGCACTGTGGAAGCTGGTCCGCTACTTGCGACGCGAGCGGATCACGATTGTCCACACGCACACGCCCAAGGCTGCACTGCTGGGGCAGTTGGCTGCGCGGATCGCGTGCGTGCCGGTCATCATCAACACGGTGCACGGGTTCTACTTTCACGACAAGATGAAACGACTGCCGTGGATGTTCTACGTGGCGATGGCGTGGATCGGAGGGCGATGCGCGACCATGACGCTGAGTCAGAACGCCGAAGACATCAACACCGCAGTTCGTCTGGGAATCTGCAAACGCGACAAGATACGCTTTCTGGGCAACGGGATTGACTTGACGCGGTTCGATCCGTCTCGTTTCGACGATGCTTTTCGCAGGCAGAAGAAGGCAGAGCTTGGAGTGCCGGATGGTGTCACTGTGATCGGCATCATCGGTCGCCTGGTTGTGGACAAGGGTTACATCGAGCTGTTTGAAGCCGTAAAGACGCTCGCCGCGGAACGGGACGACTTTCATCTGATCATCATCGGTCCGGAAGACGAGCGCCGCGCGGGGCAGTTCGGCGCAGACACGTACAAGGAGTACGGAATCGAAGACCGGGTCACTTACCTCGGGCCGCGCGACGATGTCGACGAACTGATGGCGTGCCTGGACGTGTTCGTCCTGCCGAGTTGGCGCGAGGGCTTCCCGCGCTCGGCCATCGAAGCGGCCGCGATGGGCGTGCCGATCGTCGCGACCGACATCCGCGGTTGTCGCGAAGTCGTCACCGGCGGCGAGAACGGCGTGCTCATTCCCGTGCGAGACCCGAAGGCGATAGCAGGCGCTCTCCGCACATTGCTCGACGCCCCCGATCTGCGCACACGCATGGGCCAAGCGGGACGCGAACGCGCCAAACGCGAATTCGATGAACTGGTAATCTGCGAGCGCGTATTGGACCTGTATCGCGAACTCTTCCGCGCGAAGGGACTAAATGCCCCAACGCCGCGCAGTGAACTCGATGATACATTGCCCGAACGCGGCCCATTTGTCTGGTAGACGCACATCGGTGAGTCAGTCGTGGATCGTCGCGTCGGATCCCTCCTGCGCGATTCGTTGACCACCGGCTCGACTACGGTAGGCCACCGCACGGAGGGGACAGCGTCGCGATCAGCATGTTGCTCTCCGTTGTGCCGCAGGCGTCGGTGACCACTGCCGTGTACGCGCCTGCGTCGGCCGGTCCCGCGGACGCAACGGCATACGACGACCCGGTCGCCCCTGGGATGGCGAACCCGTCCCTGGTCCACGCCACGGTATACGAACCCGCAGCCTCGACGGATACAGTAAAGGTCGCCTCAGTGCCCGGGCACATGGTCACCTCGTTCGGATGAAGGACCACTTGTGGCCCCTCAGTGGTCTTCAGCGTGGCTGTCGCGCTCATGACCGCGCCGCATGCGTTCTCCGCGATGAGGGAGTAGGTTCCCGCGTCGGCGGATGTTACGGGATCGATTTCGAGGGTGGCTGTCGTGGCACCGGCGATGTCGATGCCGCCCCGCCGCCAACGAAGCGAATCGGCATTGTCGACTGTCGCCGTAAACGTCACCGGATGGCCCTCACAGCCGAACGCGTTGACCGGCTGTACAACGAACGCGGGCTCGGCGCACTCCGCGCTGAAGAGAGCGTCCCACTGCGTGAAGTCGTCGAGATCGGCGTCCGTATCGCCGTCGAAATCGCCAGCGCGACAGGGGCCGATCGCCGTGGGTGTGCCCGCTCCCGCGAAGCACTCCTGGAACTCACCGAAGTCACGCATGTCGACGTCTCCGTCGAAATCGAAGTCGCCGTTCGGCAGCAGCTCGCCGAAATACACGCGGAGCGTCGATCGCCCTCCGGTTGAGTCCGACCAGGCGTTCGGCCACACCTCCATCTTGCGGCGAACGTTAGCCAGATCCTCATCGCGGACGGGGTTTTCCGGGCGAGTGATGAGTGTGAATAGGATGTTGAAATCAGTCTGCGCGTTCGGGTATTCCGGATCAACCACGTCAAGTACGTCTGCGGCGAGATCGTTGCGTGTGGCGGCGAAGGTGCTGCTGGTTGGTGGATAGTACGGAGCGTCGAGCCCGGGCACGCCGCTGAGGTACCACCAGTCAGTCGCTTCCGCGCGCGTCGCCAGTCCCATCAGGTAGAGTTCATGCCAGGAAAACCCGTAATACGTTCGGTACGGCAGGGTGGTAAATGTCCCGTCCGCATTGTCCAGCCAGAACGTGCCGCCCATCGCCGACCCGTCAAACGGCGTATGCACGGCGAACGCAGCCGGCGTGTTCGCGCCTTGCTTCGGATGCGCCCCGGTCCCGCTCGGCAGACCGAAATAAAGCCAATCGTGCCCGACCTCGTGCTGCAAGACCGACACGCTCGTATGGTCCCGTGAGTTCCAACTCAGATTGATCTCGTTCATGTGCAAAACGTTGCCCGAATGATAACCGCCCGCGTAGAACACGATGTCGGTGTAGAAGTTTTGGTAAAACACGAACAGGTCGACGTCGTCAACCAGTTCGCCGAAGCGGGCTTGAATGATGTCGCGCGCCGTTTGAGGTGAGAATTCCGGTAACGTGAATGGCTCGCCGATGAACCCCTCGACGGAGGTTGGCGATTCGGTGAGTGCCGAGAAATCGAATGCGGCCATCGGGGACACGGTTCCCGGCGCCACGACCTGGACGAGTCCGAACGTGTTCCAGTTAAACGAGTCAGGATAGGAAAACGTAATCTCGCCGCTGGATGTCAGCGTTGCCTGGAATCGTTGGTCAATGCCGTGAATCGAGTCGGTGCGCGGCGGACGCTGATGCCAAGTGAGTGTCACTGAGTCGGCGTCCATCTTAACGTGCAAATCGACGTTGCGCGGCCAAATCCACACGCCGTCGCGCAAGAGCGGCGTTATCCGCGCGCTCGGGTCGAAGAAATCCACCGACAGGTGCTGACTGCTCGAACCGCCCTGCGACTGCGGCAGAAAGAACACGCCGATATCTGACGTGGCGTACATCGTCGTGTACACCCGGTTTCCGAAAGGGAAGCTGAACGGCAGTGCCAATTCCTCTTGGCCCCATGCGTCGTCCCAGGTGGCCGCAAGCGGTCCGACATCCGCGTCGAATTGAAGCGATTCGCGCATTGCGTCGAAGCAGCAGTCCCCCGTGCGAGTGAATCGTAGCGTCTGTCCGACGAGATCGAACGGCTGTTTGAAGTTTAGGACTTCGTTATCGACGTCTTCCAATATGAGCAGCCCGTAGCGCTGCCGGATATCGGCGGTAGCGGTTGTGATCGTCTTCCCGGCCGCCGCCAGTCGCGCGATCGCGCGTTCGTGAGATTGCCGGACGCGCACATCGTTCTCGGCGCTCGTCGCGCACCAACGCGCGGGGGAAGCTGAGTCTTCCGCAGCAAATACCATCGCCGGCGCCGAGCCTGCGATCCCGGCCGCCGCAATAAGAGCCGTGACATGACATCGCAACATGGCCGATCTCCCGTCCATCATTTTGACTGCCCACCCCGATCGCGCCGCTCACACAATGAATGTACGTCGTGCACGCACGGTTTTCAAGCGATTTGTTTCGTCGCATCGGCGGTCACACGACGAATGGGACTCGCTCGCCTCCACGGGTGTCGCCAAAACGGTCATGAGCCCTCCGCGTTGTTGGAGTTGAGCGTTCGGGCGGCTTTGAAGTGCGCGCGGGCGCGATCGGGTTTGCCGGTTTGCAGGAGGGCGTAGGCGAGGTCGCGGGGAGTTTGACGAACGGGTCATCTGTGGGCGTGTTCTCGACCTCTATCGCGAACTTCTCGATGCGAAGGGTCTGGAGACGCCGACGCGACGCGGTGCGATTGAAGCCGCGTTGCCTGAGCGCGGGCCGTTTGCCTGGTGAACACGACTCGCCATCGGAATGGGCCCGATTGCGATCCCGTCTACGACACGCCTGTCGCCCGTGGGAAAGAACCCAAAACACGAAGGCGGTGGCAGTGCTTCGTTGCCTCGGTGATTGCGGCTGAGACATTGGCATTGTGCGAATGGCCTGCGAGTTCAGCGAAGAAAACGTAGTCGAATCGGCGTTCGCGACTGGGGCGTGATTGAATGAACGTCATGTTGACGCCGGCTTGGCGAAATGCGTCCAACACCTCGACCAGCGATCCCGGCTGATCCGCTGCGCTAAAGTAGACAAACGTCTTGTCGTCGTCGGTTGGTTTGGCCGACTCCTTTCCGATCACGAGAAACCGCGTCACGTTGTTGGGGTCGTCTTCGATGCGCTCCGCCAGGACGCTCAAGTTGTAAAGGTCACCGGCCAACGTGCTGCCTATCGCGGCTGCACGGGGTTCGGTCGCGGCCATTTCCGCAGCCTTGCTGGTGCTGGCCACCGGATGTGTCTTTTCGGAGAATCCGGTTTCGCCAAGCCAGTTTCTGCACTGGACGAATGCTTCGGGCTTGGAGTAGACGATTTCGATTTGATTGAACGGCCCGTTGCCGAGGAGACAGTGATGGACGCCGAGGTTGATCTCCGCACACACTTCCACCTCGCGGGACGCGAACGCGTCCAGCGTTTCCACGATGCCCCCGCCGACGGAGTTCTCCACCGGTACGACCGCCAGATCGACGCGACCGCGTTCGATCTCATCGAAACAGGCAGCTATGTGCTCGAGTGCCTCGTACTCCACGGTCGAGCCGAATTTTCGCCTCGCGGCTAGATGCGAGAAACTCCCGGCCGGTCCGAGGTAGGCGATTCGCGGCGGACGCTCCAGTACCAGCGACCCGCTCATCAACTCTCGATATATCGCGATAATCGTCTGATCCGGAAGCGGCCCTTCGTTCAACGCGACAACCCGGTCCAGGACGCCGCGCTCACGGTCAGGAACGTAGCTCCCGGCGCCGGCGGAGCGCTTCATCTCGCCGACCTCGATGACGACCCGAGCACGCTCGCTCAGCGCTTCGACGATCCGCTGATCGAGGTCGTCAATCCGCGTCCGCAATGCTCCAAGTCTCGTGTCTGCGTCACCCATGACCGGGAGTTTTCGGGAAAACGGGCTCGGCAGCAACAGCGAATCTGGTTTTTACCCACTGTCGTTCCTGAAAACCCGATTCGGGTGTTGGTGGGCGTGCCGGAGGGAGAGTTGGTGTTCGGTCGCGGCGATTGGAGCCTGTCGGGTCAGAGGTTTTGGCGGTCCTGGCGCGCGGGGCCGTGAACTTGGGCCAGGCGTGCGATCTCCTCGTCTTGAACTTCGGGCGCCGAGCGGATATCATCATCGCTCCCAGCAGCGCGAGTGGCGGAATTGGCAGACGCGCAGGATTTAGGTTCCTGTTCCGAAAGGAGTGGAGGTTCGAGTCCTCTCTCGCGCAATGCATTAAATGACAAGGGTTTGCGTCAAGCGAGGCAACATCCAAAACGCCTCCAAAACGGCCCGGTGGCAGAACGGTGGCAGAAACTCACCCGGCCGACCGTCCCACCTTGGCCACGGCGTCGAGGTTCAATGGCTGATCGCATGATCCTCGGCGATCGCGAAGGCGCGTTCGCCACGTCCTCAAGTTTCTACGGCAGTGTCGGAGATTCCGTGGCCGGCGGTGCGACCGGCGGCGAGGTTCTCGTAGAGTTGCATGTGTTGATCCGCGAACCGGCGAACGCTGAATACCTCGAACGCTTGGCCGCGGGCAACCTCGCGCTCCTTGGTCATCTCACCCGCGTGTGTCAATGCCGCCGCGATGCGCGTGCTCATGGCTTGCTCGCGTTTCGGCAGGATGAGGTAGCCGTTGTGCTTGTGGCCGATCAACTCCGCAACCGCGTAGACCGCAGTGCCAACAACTGGCACTGACGCAGCCATGGCCCAGGCGATCGGCGTCGTGCTCGCATCGTCCAGCGGTGTGATCACCAGCGCGTCGGCCGCCGCGACGAGCTCTTCATAACGCACGTTGGAATCCGCCCAGAGCAGCGAATCCCGCGAGGGCAGCATCTGCGCGAGACGATGAAGTTGCCGATACTCGGGACCGTCTCCGTACAACGCCATCCGCCGCTTGGGATTGACATAGCCCTGGATATATCCGCCGCACACCACGTATCGATGCCCGCTCCGCCCGCCGATGGGATGGGCTGTCACGGTCAGGTGATCGTCGGGGGCGATGCCAAGACCGCGACGAACCGCACCGCCCCGCTTCACGGCGTTGATGCGTTTGAAGTCCACACCAGGCCGAATCACAACACAAACCGGCTCGGGCACGCCACGCTCGATGAGCCTTCGCGACACGGTGGCCGCCGAGCACGCGATGGCCGTGTGCCTGTGGCTTGCAATTGCGCGCAGCGTCTTTGCTTCGGTCGGAGTCAGGAACGGGTCGAAACGCTCGATGACGAGGGCACAGCCCTTCGGCAGCGCGGCCACCGAAGCCACCGCAGCCTGCGTCCCCCAGGCGTGAACGATCCGTACACCGCGCTCTTCCACGAGCTTGCGAAGAGCCGGCGCAGCCGTCAATGCGAGACCAAAGCGAATCGGATGGCGCGCGACGACAGTATCGGCGAACCAATCCGACGCGGGAACGCGCGAATCGACCGACGCGATGGACTGCTGAAACCGATCGGCGTCAAGGCGCGTGAGAAGTTGCTCGGCGGCGACCCGCTGTTCCCAGTCGGCTGCGCCGTCGAACACGTGCAGCACGTGCATTACGGTTCCTCGAAGTCCTCGGCTCTGCGTTCGTAGAAGTTCTTGGCGATTTCTTCGGCGAGTGACTTTGTGAGCGCCTCGACGATGCCCTTGCGGTCCTTGGCCCGCATGACGTCGGCGGCGGAGAGATCGGCGCGAACGAGCTTGCCATCGGGGCTTTTGGGCCACAAACGAACCTTGCTGCGGTGTTCCTTCTCAAGGACATTGATGACTTTTACCGCAACGCTCATGAGCGCCGCGGAGTGCGCCTGCGCGGGATCGACCGTAGCTTGAAAGGACCGCACCTCGATGGCGACCACCTGATCGGCCCCCAGCAACTCGCCTATTTCACGCGTTGATCGCTCGTCGAAATCCGGATTCGCCTGACGCAGGCGCGTCGCCCTCCTCGCGGCGACAATGCGTTGGGCCGCCTTGACGCGTTTCAGTTCCTCGGCGACATGCTTGGCGAGGACGGCCGTCGCCTCCGGCCAGTAGACGTGCTCCTGGAAGTCGTCAACGATGATGGCCACCGGCTGATCGGTGAACTCGAACTCCGCTTCGATGATTGGGTTCTTAACCAACCCGGACATGAACAGCGCCTCCCCCCCGGAGTACCCGCAGCCCGCGGCGCCCGCGACGAGAATCAACGCGGTCATCACCCATGCGTTGCGATTGGCCTTAGAGATCAACATCGTGGTCGTAGAACTTCCTTGCGACGGTTTCGGAGAAGAGTTCGTAAGTCTGGCGGCGGATGAGCAGTGCGTTCCGCGACGACATCAACACCGGGGCATGTTCCGGGCAGACCGTGTTGACCGGGTTCAGTGTGTATCGGCCTATCTGGTCGGCGTCGGCGTTAATGTCACGTACGGCGATCGACGCGCTCACCTTGCCCTGAACCAGATCGGGCGTCGACGGATCGCGAATCTGGAAACCGAGCAGCTCGATGTACACTACGTAGTCGACGCCGAAGTGCTTGCCGGTGTAAGCGGGATCGATCACCGCGTCGAAATCGCGTTGCAGCAAGTCCTCAACGTCCATGGGGTCCACGATTTCGCACTCTTTGACGCCGGCGCGGATCCTGTCCCCGACGTAGGTTGCGATCTCAGTACGGATGTGAGGGTAGTCAAAGAGCGTCGCGGGCTCAGCCCAGACGAGAACGAGGGCCCGCTTGCCCTCGAGCTTGTTGAACTCAGCCGGGACGGTTCGCTTGTGCTCGCCGACGAAGATGAACGGCACCAGCCAATTGCAGCCGCACAGCGCGACGAGCATCAACGATCCCACGAAAGGGCATGCGATTCGTTTCATTACGTTCCATCCAACTACCGTACGCGGTTCGTGTCCACCACGGCACTCGGCCGACGCGATAACGTCAGTAGGCACCCGCGACGGTCAGGATTTTGTAGCCCCAGGCCGCCGCGAACAAGAGCACAAACACAATTACTGCTTTTTGAGGCGAAACTCTGTACCAATTGACCGACCATCGTCGCCCCGTGACGGCTGCCTCCAGGCTGGCTAGACTGCCGGCGAGCAGGCCCAGGCAGATCAACACGCCCATCGGCTGGGCTCGAAGCGCTTGCGGCAGGTTCCCCCGAACGGTGTGGGCGAACGCGGTGGTCATGCCGCAGGTCGGACAGGGGTAGCCTGTGAGTTGGAGCACCGAGCAGGCTTGCAGGCCCAATTGCCGGTGCGTGCCGGTGCCGCCCGGGTCGGGGTCAAGCCAGGCTGCGACGAGAAACGGGCTTACAAACCCGGCGAACAGTACAGCTGCGAGAAATCTGGATCGCCGACCGTGGACCATCTCTTGGCGGAGAATGAGCGGACCCAGCGGATGCGGGCTCGCGTCCGGTTCCGGCGGAAGGGTTGGATCGTTGGTGCGAACCATACTCAAGATCAACTCGCGCGATGGCATCAGAGATTCCGTCCCCCCACGTTTTGCCTAGGGCGAACGATGGGGCACCCGCCGCACAAGTGATCTACCGCCGGCGCGGTTGACGACCCCTGACATACTACTATAAATGTCATTTGAGGCCAGCGGTTCGTACGCTGTCTTTAGGCGTCTAAACAGAAAGGACGGATGTCACGTGGCACAGCAGGCGGCGAAAACCGATTCATTTGCGGTGCGACATCACTTTCTGATTCGGCGGCTGCACTCGCTGTGCGGGCTGGTGCCGATCGGCGTGTTCTTGTGCATTCACCTCACGGTGAACGCCTCGATCAACGCCGGCGCGGCAGAGTTCGAGACGCAAGTGGGCTACATCCACGCTTTGGGGTGGCTGCTGAAGCCCGTCGAGATCATGTTCATCTTCCTGCCGCTCCTTTTTCACGGCGTGCTCGGGCTTCAAATCTGGTTCTCCGGGCAGCCCAACGTCAGCACCTACAAGTACGGCGGCAACTTCCGGTATATGTTTCAGCGTGTGACGGGCGGCATCGCGTTTGTGTTCATCCTCTATCACTTGTGGCATATGCACTGGCTTGGCGCGCCGTTCGGCGGAGGAAAATTCATCGCTCACGGTGAAGGCATGACGGAATCCGCAGCGACCGCGATGCAAGACGTCGTGTTCGGCGTGCCGGCGTCGGTGCTTTATGGGATCGGCGTGTTGTCTGCGGTGTACCACTTGGCCAACGGGATTTGGACCTCGCTCATTACGTGGGGTATTACGATTGGCCCGTTGGCGCAGCGGCGGGCGGGCTACGCCTGTTCGGCGTTCGGGGTAATGTTGGCGGTGGTTGGGTTGAGCGGAGTTCGGGGTTTCAAGACGTTCGAGCCCGAAGCGGACAGTCACATGGTTGGTGTCGATACGGATGTGCCACCGCCATTTGTTAAGACAGTTAGCGATCCAGGGGGATCTTAATGGCGAACGAAAAAGACCGCGTTGTGGTGATCGGTGGCGGGTTGGCAGGCTTGGCTGCTGCGATGCGCCTGGCGGAAGCTGAAATCGAAGTCGACCTGATCAGCATGGTGCCGGTCAAGCGTTCACACAGCGTCTGCGCTCAGGGCGGCATCAACTCGGTGAACCCAGCCACGCGCGAGCTCGGCGACAGCGAGTGGCTGCACCTCGACGACACGGTTTATGGCGGGGACTTTCTCCAGCATCAGCCGCCTGTCAAGGAGATGTGCGATTGGGGGCCGCGGATCATCGATCTCATGGATCGACTCGGTGTGTCGTTCAATCGCACGCCCGAGGGGTTCCGCGACCAGCGTCGCTTCGGCGGGACGATGTACAAGCGTACGGCGTTCGCAGGCGCGACGACCGGGCAGCAGTTGATCTACGCGCTCGACGAGCAATGCCGCCGTTGGGAATCCGAAGGGCTAATACGGAAGTTCGAGTATTGGGAGTTTCTCGGACCGATCCTGGACGACAACGGCATCTGCCGCGGCGCGGTGGCGCAAGATATGTTCAGCATGGAAGTGCGGTCGTTCCCCGCCAAAGCGCTGATCCTCGCGCACGGCGGTTGCGGGTTGATCTTTGGCCGCAGCACGATGTCGATGATTTGCACGGGTGGAGCAGCCGGCCGTGCTTACAAGGCCGGGGTCAAGTATGCCAACGGCGAATTCTTCCAGGTTCATCCGACGGCGATTCCGGGCACTGACAAGCTGCGTTTGATGAGCGAGAGTGCACGCGGCGAAGGCGGGCGCGTGTGGGTGCCTCGCAAGCCGCAGGACGAGCGCGACCCGCGCTCCATCCCCGAATCGGAGCGCTACTATTTCCTCGAAGAGCGCTACCCGAAATACGGCAATCTCGTTCCGCGCGACATCGCCACGCGAGAGATATTCGACATCTGCGTGAACGACAAGCTGAGCATCGACCCCGAGCGCCTCTGTGTCTACCTGGACCTCACGCACTTACCGAGCGAGACGCACCGCAAGCTTGAAGGCATTCTGGAGATTTACGAGAAGTTCCAGGCGACTGACCCGCGGGTCACGCCGATGAAGATCTTTCCCGGCGTACACTACTCCATGGGCGGTCTGTGGTGTGATTTCGAGAAGGACGAGAAGACCGGCGGATTGGCGCTCGGCTCGCCGAGAAATCATCAATCCAACGTTGAGGGCCTGTTCGTCATCGGCGAGGCTGACTACCAGTACCACGGCGGCAACCGTCTCGGCGCCAACTCGCTCTTGAGCTGTATCTTCACGGGGATGATTGTGGCTCCCAGCGTGCAAAACTACATGTCGAGCACCAACGGTGGCGCTACCGATCCGCCGTCAACGCTGTTCGAGAGGGAAGCGGCACGACATCAAGCGGACTGCGATGCGCTGATCGCGCGTGACGGCAACGAGAACCCCTACACTTTGCATCAGGAACTTGGCGACTCGATGACACGCAACGTCACCGTCGTACGCGACAACGCGGCGATCAAGGAGACGCTCGTCAAAATCGACGAGATCGAGAAGCGTTACGCCAACGCGGCGCTGACTGATAAGGGCTCCTGGACCAATCAGAACCTGAGTTTTACGCGTGCGTTGGGCGACATGATCCTCTTGGCCCGCGTTATCGCGGAAGGGGCGCTCAAGCGCGACGAGTGTCGTGGCGCTCACTACAAACCCGCGTTTCAGATCAAGCCCCCGGACGCGGAAGACCCGGCCGAGATGCGTCGTCAAGCCGCCGAGTGGTGCGAGGCGTTTGCAAAGCAGATCAAGCGATGGTTGAAGACGACCATTGCCGAGAACACTCCCGATGGGCCGAGTTTTAGCTACGAAGCGGTCGATACATCGTTGATCCCTCCGCGTCCGCGAACGTACGGTCTCAAGGGCGCCGAGATCATCGATGAAGTTTGGAAACAACGCATGGCGGGTGAGCAGGCCGGGGCGCCTACGGAACCGGTCGCAAGCGTCTAGGATTAAATGCAATGTCGAAGCAGGTGACAGTCGCTGTTAAGCGCCAAGATACGCAGACGTCCGGATCGCGATGGGAGACGTTCTCAATCCCGTACGAGCCGGGCCTGAACGTCACCACGATCCTGCAGCGTATCGCCGCCAACCCCGTGACGGTCGAGGGCGAGTCGAGCACGCCGGTCGCGTTTGACGCTTGTTGTCTTGAGGAAGTCTGCGGCGCTTGCACCATGCGTGTCAACGGTCGTGTGCGTCAGGCATGCACCGCGCTCGTGGACAATCTCCTGGCGGAGCAGCCCGACCGCATCACGCTAGAGCCGATGACCAAGTTCCCGGTGGTGCGCGATCTTCACGTTGATCGCAGTGCCATGTTCGAGTCACTCAAGCGCGTGCACGCGTGGATCACAGCAGACGGCTACTTCGACCGCGGCGCGGCCCCGCGCATGTCCCAAGATGCTCAAGAAGACGCGTACCCGCTGACGACATGCATGACGTGCGGGTGCTGCGTCGAGTCCTGCCCTCAGTTCAATGACGGTTCGAGTTTCATCGGCCCGGCCGCAATCAGCCAGGCCGTGCTTTTCAATGAGCATCCGGTGGGCAAGTTCGACGCGAACGCCCGCATGGAGGTTCTGGCCGGCGACGGGGGTATCGCGGATTGCGGCAATGCCCAAAACTGCCTGAAGGTCTGCCCAAAAAACATCCCGCTGACGCAGTCTCTCGCCAAGGCGGGGCGGGCGGCAACGAAATACGTGATCAGCCGGTTCCTCCAGAAATAGCCCGCAGGAGACATTTTATGTCGCAGCGATTCACTTGTGCTCTGTGGTTGTGCTCCGTGCTCATGGCGACGCCGGCGACGCGAGCGGGCGAACCGGTCAATTACCTCGATCCGCCGCAAGGGGCGTTCGTCGACGATTGGATGATCGTTTCGCTGGACGGGGCAAAGGGCGGCTATTCGCACAGTACGATGAGCCGAGACGGCGATACGATCGTCACGCGATCGCTGACCTACTTCAAGATCGGACGGGCCAATCAGACCGTCGAGATCCGGATGGTGCAGTCGACGAAAGAAACGCTCGCCGGGAAGCCACTTTCGTTTGGCAACACGACGCTCACCTCCGCCATCGAGACCAGGACACGCGGCACGATTAGTAACGGTCAGGCTAAGATCGTCGCGTCGCAGTTCGGCTTTGACACGAATCAGACGGGCAAAGTTCCCGACACGGCCAAAATGACCTGGGGCATGTTCCGCGCGACGATCGAACACGGTCTCGCCCCCGGTACTTCCTATGACTTGGACATCTACGAACCAATGATGCTGGTCGACGGCACCCTCAAAGCCAACGTCACCATTGGGAAAAAAGAAACGATTCAACACCTCGGCAAACCCCGCGAAGCCACAAAAGTCACGACTTCGATGAATATGGCGTTTGGGACGGTGGACTCCGTCGGGTTCGTCGACGACACGGGGCAGGTGCTTCGAGCCGAAACAAACATCGCGGGAATGGCCATGACCCTCGTGTTGGCGGACAGAGAATCTGCGCTGAAGGACTTCGCAGCCCCGGAGTTCTTCATGGACACGCTGGTCAAGGTCAGTCGGCCCATCGATCGCGACACCGCAAAACTCGTCAACTACAAGCTCAAGGTTGTCGGCGTCGATCAGAAACTGCCCCAACTGCCCACCACGCCCGCGCAAAAGCCTGGCGCAAACACGGGTCGCTCGGCCATCGTTAAGGTCAGCAGATTGAATCACCAAGCGTTGAGACAAGCGGGACCCGCGACTGCGTCCGAGTCGATGCGCGAGTACCTCGCCGCCAGCCCGTCCATCAACGCGAAAGACGAGGCGATCATTCGCATGGCGGAAACGGCTGCGGGTGACACAACGCAACCCTACGCTCTTGCCGACAAGCTGCGTGTGTATGTGAGCAAGGTCATCATCGAGAAGAACCTCAGCGTCGGCTTTGCGACGGCCAGCGAAGTGTGTCGCAACCGGGCGGGCGATTGCACGGAACACGCTGTTCTGCTTGCGGCGCTCGGTCGCGCGCGGGGCATTCCCTCGCGCATCGTCGTTGGGCTTGCCTACGTTCCCAGTTTCGTGGGCGTGCAGAACGTCTTCGGCTTCCACATGTGGACGCAGTTCAACATTGGCGGCCAGTGGGTTGACTTCGACGCCGCGTTGCACGAATCAGATTGCAGCCCGGCACGCATCGCACTGGCTACTTCTGCCCTGAAGGACACCTCCATCGGCGAAATCGCGATGGCCATCATGGACGTTGTCCGCGGGTTGGAAATCGAAATCGTGTCCGTCGAGTCCAGGTGAATCAAAAGTAACGGGATCCAGCGCCTGATGCGTCCCGCCCACACGGGCGGGTCGGACTCGCACTTCGCTGGATCCCGTAGGCGCGTTTCTATTCCGATGCGCGCACCGCTTTCGCGAGCGATACGGCATCGGTTTTCGCTGGTGGCGACGGTGTTCGAACTGGCCGTCTCCATAATGCGTCGCACCAGGTGTCGGTCCACCCGAGGTCACGGTTTTACGAACAGTTGCTTGCGGACGTGCTCATTCGCGACGCACGCCCCATTCGCCCATCGAGAGGCGTCCTGTGACAGTTATTCAAGTGAGGATGATGGTGGGATTTTGGAATGTTCCTCGCTATGATAGAGACGTGGCAGGGTGAACCCGAGTTCAGCCGAATCCATGCGAGCCCGAGAATCGATCGACCGTCATGCTGCGACTGCGCGAACACCCACAGTATACTCGGATCGTCTGCGGGGCTGCCCTGGTCGCACTGGCCTGGGGGCTGCCCGTGCGGGCGCATGTGTTCATCTTCGATACCTACCGGGTCGGTGCTGCCCCAGCCTACGACGGCTCTGGGTGGATTTGCGAAGCCTATCTCAACATCCCCGAGGCCTCTGCGGCCCACCTGATTGCGGCTGAGAACTACGTTGTGGAACGCCCGCCCGATTTCACGTTTCGCACTCCGTGGATCGATTTCCCCGCAGGCCCTGAACCGTTTGCCGATGACACCGAATTCGACACGATGGGCGATTTTCTAGACGACTACATTTACGATGTATCGGACCCTTCCAAACTCGACGAGCCGTTCGGACATTTCCTCTTGCGTTTTCGAGGCTACGTATCCGTCCGACTGGAAGACGACATTCAGCCGCCTCTGCTAGAAGGGGGCAACACCCTGGGCTTGCCGGTCTGGGTCGAGTTTGGCTCGTTCGGGTTTGACGGTTACCGCACGCGTATCGTCGACACCATTTACCGCATCCCCATCGCCAACCCAGCCAACCCGTTCTTTCATGAGAACTCGATCATTCTCGGGCTAGGCCTGTATCCCATCGAGGTTACGTACTTCAATCACTACGACCCAAATGGGCAAGTCCAGATGGATAAGGCGGGCATCGAGTTGTACAGTTGGCATGGCGACGGTCTCGCGTGGCCGGGCGGGGACAATCTCGTCCACACCGAACGCGGGCCTGCAACGCTAGTGCCACCACGTGTCATTTATCAAGCGGAGGACATCGTTCCACTGATCCTCGGCGATTTTGACGCTGATTCCGATATTGACCTGCTCGATTATCGGTGGCTGCAAACGTGCTTCACAGGGCCGGGCGAAGACTTCTTCCTTGACGACGGCTGCAACGCATTCGATTTCGACGGTGATGGCGACGTGGATTGGGAGGACTTTGCCGCGTTCGTGGAAGCAGGGTCGAATCCCAGGTAATCGTAGGGGCAGGGGGGAAAGAACGATGCGAAAGAATGCGGTGCGTACCGCGATCTGCCTGACCTTCGTCTGTGGTTTGCTGATCGCAGCTACGGTGGATCTGCCGACGCAGGTGCCCACGACGCTACTGGACTTCTTCCAGGCGGGTTCCCAACCCAACGAAGACCTTTACGAGGAGTTTGTCAGCAGCAACAACTGCATGGCCTGTCACGAGGTCGCGTTCGACGACGCGGACCTGCAGATCTACTCGAGTTGGCAGGGCAGCATGATGGCCCAAGCCGCTCGCGACCCGCTGTTCCTGGCATCGCTGACCATCGCCAATCAAGATGCCGCGTTCGCGGGCGATCTGTGCATCCGGTGTCACTCGCCCGGCGGGTGGGTTTCTGGCCGATCCGAGCCGACCGACGGATCGGCGTTGACCGCGACCGATCGCGACGGCGTCGGATGCAGTGTGTGCCACCGCATGGTCGACCCGGTTTTCGACCCCGTGACGAGTCCGGCGATCGATGCCGGCATTCTCGCGGATATCGATCCCCTACCGGTCAGCCCCGGTGGCGGCGGCTATGTCCTTGACCCGTTCGATCGGCGTAGAGGCCCGTACGACGACCCAGTGCCACCGGGACATTTCTGGAATCAGGCGGGGTTCTTCAATACGTCTGCGCTGTGCGGGACGTGTCACGATGTCAGCAACCCGGTGTTCGAGCGTCAAGCGGATGGTACCTATTCGGTGACGCCGATCGACGAACCGCATCCGACCGGCAACAAGCACGACATGTTTCCTGTCGAGCGTACGTACAGCGAGTGGCTACACAGTGAATTCGCCGCGAAAGGCGTCGACATGGGCGGGCGTTTTGGCGGCAACATCCCCGGCGGCGTGGTCAGCACGTGCGAAGACTGCCACATGCCGTCACTCACCGGTCGCGGCTGCATCGATCCCAACGCCGCTTTGCGCGACGATCTCGCGGCGCACGAACTGGCCGGCGGGAACGCTTGGGTGCAGGACATGGTGCTCAACCTCTATCCCAACGACAACATCAATCCGGACTACCTCCAGGCCGGCAAGGACGCAGCCATCTCCATGCTGCAACGCGCGAGCACGCTGGAAGTTGCCCAAGACGCGTATGCGCTCAACGTACGCGTCACCAATGAAACAGGGCACAAACTCCCCTCGGGGTACCCCGAGGGACGGCGCATGTGGATCACCGTGCGTCAGTTCGACACGGGCAACAAGC
>JAJDDU010000089.1 GCA_029260155.1 Phycisphaerae bacterium
CGCCCGCCGCCGGCCAACCCACCCGCTGCAATGCCCAGCTCTCCTTGTTCGACGCGCCGCCCAATCCGGTGATCGAGGATCTGCGGACAATCGACCTGCAAAACACGACCCCAATCGACGCACTACTGCACCTGCGCACGCTGCAGGAGAAACTGCGTCACCAATGAAACGGCGCGAACCAGCCCGGCAGCGACTCCGTACCACTTGTCAGCCACCGTCGACTCGTGGTATACCACGGGAACGGATTCTGAATCCTAGATTCTGAACTCCGAATTCTGAACTTTATGAAAGGACAACGCCATGCTAAGAACCTGTGCAACATTGATCCTGGCCACCGCCACCATGATGTCCGCTGGCGGATGCGGCGAAAAAGAGGAAGCTTCCCCTGAAGAAAAATTCGGAGCGGACACCCAATCCGTCCGAAAGATGCTCTTCCGCGACGGCACGGTCACGCGGGCGATATCGACGTATCGTGCGAACTCCGGCGCCCTGCCGACCACCGAGCAAGGCCTCAACGCGCTCCTCAAACGGCCCAAGGGCGTCGACCCAAAAGCGTGGAACGGGCCCTACCTCGATGGCGCGGAAGACTTCACCGACATGTGGGGCAACAAGCTGCACTACCGATATCCCAGCACGACCCATCCCGACGAACCTAGGCAATACGACCTCTGGAGCCTCGGCCCAGACGGCGCGGACGGAACCGACGACGACATCCTGAACCACCAGTACCGCTAAGCGCACGCCACTGCTCTCGAAAGGAGCAGTGCATGCCGAATTCCTGCTACGTGCGTCGCACGCTGTCGTGCGGCGCACTCCGCTTAGGGGCGGCCCGCACGGGCATAACGCACGCGTCAGTGAACCTGGTGAACGATCAGAGCGGGGACGCCAGACTCAGACTTCCGGCCGACGCGCTTAAGTGTCCCAGGGTTGTGTGATCACGGTCGTGGTACTGCCCTGAACGTCATCGAGGAAGGCGAGCGTGCCGGGCGCTGGGCGGAAGCGCCGAGGAGCACGTCCCCCGAAGAAATCAGGTGTGGCATTAATGAATCGCGCAAGCCGGTGCGAATCACGGCGGCAGACGACGTTCGTGATTGAATCGAGCAGGTCGTTCGCGTACAGTAAGTAGTTGAGGTTCGGTGGCTGCGAGATGTCGGACCGCCACAGTAGATAGTGCTGTTTGGATCCCTGCTGACCGCTTTGTGAGCACCCGAGGTATGGAAAAGCGACACACGTTTACGGTCCTTGTCTGCGCCCTGCTGGGCGTGCAAGCGGTCTCGGCCGAGACCGTATCAATCGAACCATGCAAGGACACCACGCTCTATTCGGAAGCGAGCTCTCAGAGCAACGGCTCGGGACAGCACGTTTTTTCGGGCAGGACGAACTTTGCGGGTGGCAAGCGGCGTGCGCTGCTTGCCTTTGATATCGCCGGTCACCTGCCGGCTGGTGCGATAATCGACGACGTGGTTCTCACACTGCACGTCTCGCGGACCGGCGTTGGACCGATGCCCGTTGCACTTCATCGACTGCTGCTCGACTGGGGCGAAGCCGGCTCCGACGCTGAAGGAGGCGAAGGTGCCGGCACGACGGCCGAACCCGGTGACGCGACGTGGAGTCATGCGGTTTACCAGACCATCCCCTGGGGAAACCCCGGAGGGGATTACCAGCTCGTCTCGTCTGCGTCGACCTTCGTCGGGGGGCAAGGATACTACACTTGGCAGTCGAGCGGACTCGTCGCGGATGCCCAGTTCATGTTGGACAACCCGCCGCGCGACTTTGGATGGGTCGTGGTCGGCAACGAAGCAACGACTCACACGACGAAGCGGTTTGACGCCCGCGAGAACTTCTCCCCGTCGGTGCGTCCGCGTCTCGATGTCACTTACACCCCTCTAACCGGCGTCGGAGCATGTTGCCTCGCCGACCTGAGCTGCGTTCAGTTGACATCCGTCGACTGCGTCTTGCAGGGTGGCGCGCATGAGGGTGCGGACGTCGCGTGCACGCCGTTGTTGTGCGACGGAGCCGTTGGTGCCTGCTGCTTTGGGGATGGAAGTTGCGCAGAATCAACGTCCGGTTCGTGCACCGCGCAGGCGGGCATCTACCTGGGCGACGGAACTGACTGTGTGCCAAACAAGTGTGCCCAACCGACGGGCGGCTGCTGTTTCGCCAACGGCTCATGCCAGCTTCTCACGTCAGACGGGTGCGTGGGTGCGGGCGGTGTCTATCAGGGTGACGCAGCCGATTGCGCCCCGACCCTCTGCTCGGTCGTACTCACCCCCTACGTCGACGCACTGCCGATCCCTCCCGTTATGCCGCCCGAGACCGGCACTGCTGGTGGTGTTGCCCACTACGAAATCGCCATGACGCAGTTTGAGCAGCAGCTGCATCGTGACCTGCCGCCGACGACTGTCTGGGGATACAACGGAAGTTACCCAGCCAGGACCATCGAAGCCGGCATGGACCACCCGATCACCGTCACTTGGGTCAACGACCTGCGCGACGAGCAGGGGCAACTCCGCACGGACCACTACCTTCCGGTCGATCTCTGCCCGCACGGTCCGGACCATCTGGGGCCGACGGCGCGCGCAATCGTGCATTTGCACGGAGGACACGTTCCAGCGGAGTTCGACGGTTACCCGGAGCACACGATTCTGCCCGGTGAGAGCGTCACGTACGAATACGCAAACAACCAGCTGCCAGCCACGCTCTGGTACCACGACCATGCCCTCGGGATAACGCGTTTGAACGTCATCATGGGCATGGCCGGGTTCTATCTCATCCGCGATCCGTTCGAGCAGAGCCTAGGTCTGCCGAGCGGGGAGTTCGAAATCCCGATTGTCATTCAGGACCGCTCCTTCAATGCCGACGGCACGTGGCAGTACCCAGCCGACTGGCAAGACCACTTTTTCGGCAACACGATACTGGTCAACGGCAAGGCGTGGCCATTCCTGGAGGTCAAGCGCGGGCACTACCGCTTCCGGCTTCTGAACGGATCGAACAGTCGCACGTATCACTTGTCCTTCTCCAATGGGATGAGTGTTCAACAGATCGGCACGGACGGTGGATTGCTTCCATCGCCGGTCGGATTGTTCGACCTAACGCTAGGACCGGCAGAGCGCGCGGATGTAATCGTAGACTTCAGCAGCTTCGCGCCTGGGACGGAGATCGTGCTGCAGAACGACGCGCCTGCGCCGTTTCCGGGGATCCCGGGCGTGGGTGTCATCCCGAACATCATGAAGTTCATCGTCACGGATCAGTTGGGCGTGGTAGCGCCCGCCCCCGGATTGTTGCGGCCAATGGAGACTCTTGACGAAGCCGATTCAATCAAGACGCGCGATTTCCTCTTAAGGCAAGCGAGTGATCCATGCAGCGGCAATGTCTGGTTGATCAACGATCTGGTCTGGGACGACATTACGGAGTTTCCAGAGTTGGGCACGACGGAGATCTGGCGCTTCGCCAACGCTTCAGGCATGATGCACCCGATGCACATGCACCTGGTGATGTTCCAGGTATTGGATCGCCAGGGGTTTCAGTTGGTGGACGGAGAGATCGTGCCGACAGGCAATCCGATTCAACCGAACGCGAGCGAGCGGGGTTGGAAGGACACGGTGAAGGTCGACCCGCTGGAGATCACGCGCGTGATCGCGCGATTCGAGGACTACACAGGCAAGTTCGCGTATCACTGCCACATCATCGAACATGAAGACCATGAGATGATGCGTCAGTTCCAAGTCGTCCTGCACGGCGACTACGACGAAGACAGCGACGTGGACTTACAGGATTTCGCACAGTTGGGCGATTGCATCACCGGCCCGAATCAATCGCCGTTCCCCGACGGTTGCCACACCTTCGATTTCGACTACGACCTGGACGTAGACTTCGCAGATTTCGGCGCGTTCCAGCGCGCGTTCACGCAGTCCGGTCCCTAGACTCAAGACACTTCGATCAAGCTGGAAGCGGCTTGCCGTTTCGCGGGCGCCGTCCCCACAAGAGGCTCCCGCGCACGACTGCCCCGGCACCAACGCGAGCCCGCGCCTACTCTCAAACCAGCGCGCGAACGTCAACCCCAAGCGCCTTCGCAACGCGCTTAAGCGTACGTAGAGTCGTGTGATCCGGGTTCCGCTCGATCCGCGAGATTTGCGACTGCGGAATGCCGAGCTTTGCGCCGAGTTCCGTCTGCGTCATCCCCTTCGCCCTGCGCGCTTTTGCAACTTGCTCGCCCGCGAGTTTCCGCCCAAACGCGTCGGCGTCCACCCACTTCGAGTCTGGATCGTCAAGTGTCGCGACAGCGCTTTCCACCATGCTCGCCTTCAACATGTCCTCATAGACATCGACCGGCACTAGCACGTGCGTCGCCCGATCACCGTCCATTACATAAGCGTGGCCGTGTTTCGGCTGCGCAGACCGCGTCAAAGCGGCTCGGCGTCGCCGGGGCTCTGTGTTGCGCGTCGTTTTCTTGGAAGAGACTTTCGGCATTCCACCACCCGAATCCGCTTCTTCGCCGCGTCGAACTCGAACACGGCAAGGTTCCCCGAGAACCGGAAGAACCGGAAGAACCGAAGCGTGTACTTGCTTTTCTTCGGCAGGCTCGCCGGTCCTTCGGAGTTGCGAATCGGTTCCGTCCGAACCGCCTCCAACCGTTCGTAGAACGTCGCCAGCTCCCGCTGGCTACACTCGTGCCGCAGAAACCACTGAACACTCTCTTGCAGTTCCGCCTCAAGGCGCATACTCGTCCTCCCGCCGGCGGTCACCCGCCACGCAGATTCACGATTACCTCAAAACGGAACACGCAACCTCTCACGCGGACCCGACCCACGTCTTCTGCCCCTTTGTGTTCCACGACCGGGGGATCGGTCATACTTCTCATATTGTCTATGCTATACTATATATCACAAATGCTATCTGTCAAGCAGCTTTCCGGGATCCCTCTACAGATGCGTCAGATAGTCGCACAGCAACCGCACGCCGAAACCCGTCCCGCCCTTTGGGGCGTACGCTGTGGCCTTGTCGACCGCCCCCACGGCTGCGATGTCCAGGTGCGCCCACGGAATCTTCGGATCGACGAACTGCTTCAAGAACACAGCCCCCACGCTCGCGTGCCCCTCGCGCGTGGCTGAGTTCTTCATGTCGCAGTCGTCACCACGAATCAAATCGAAGAACTCGTCGTGCATCGGCAGCGACCACAAACGCTCATGCGTCCGATCGCCCGAGGCAATCAGCGCATCGCGAAGCGCGTCGTTGTTGCAGAATGCCCCGGCGTACACTTTGCCCAACGCGACCACCACGCCGCCGGTCAGCGTCGCAATGTCAATGATGGCCCGTGGCTTGTACTTCTTCTGCGCATAAGTGAGCGCGTCAGCCAACACAAGTCGCCCCTCCGCGTCGGTGCTAATCACTTCAATCGTCTTGCCCGACATCGACGTGAGAATGTCGTTCGGCCGATACGCATTGCCGTCGATCATGTTCTCCGCCGCCGCGATGATCCCGATCACCGGAACCTTCGGCTTCAGCGCGGCGATGGCCTGCATCACTCCAAGCACCGCAACGCCACCGCACTTATCGTACTTCATCCCGACGATGCCGCTCTTGTCTTTCAGCGAGTACCCGCCCGTATCAAACGTGATGGCCTTGCCCACAAGGACAATCGGCTTGACGCCCTGCTTCGCGCCGTGCTCCAGCACGATCAGCCGAGGCGGCGTCGCGCTCGCCTGCCCCACAGCCAGCATCGCCCCCATCTTCAATCGTTCGAGTTGACGCTCATCGAGAACCGTACACTTCAGTCCAGCCGACTTCGCCATCGCCCGCGCCCGCGCAGCCAGAGTCACCGGGTTGATGATGTTGGCCGGCTCGTGGGCGAGTGTTCGCGCATCGTTGGTCGCCTCAGCCACCACGTGCGCTCGCTGCACCACCGCCTTCAACTTCCCTGGACCACCATCGAACGCCAGCGCGACGCGCGTGTTCAGAGCCTTCTCTTTGTCCGATCGATAACCGTCAAACCGAAAGGCCCCCAACTCCAACCCCTCGCAAAACGCGTGGACACCGTCCACCCCCACGGCATCGACCACGTCCGTCATCTCGATAGCGGTCGACCGCAGTTTCTTAGCAGCGATAGAGCGGGCCAACGAAACCCCCACGCGACGCCACCGGTCACCAAAGC
>JAJDDU010000090.1 GCA_029260155.1 Phycisphaerae bacterium
ATTGTTAATGGTGATAACACTGTTGTCATCCAGTCCGGCCAAGAGGTGGATCAGTGAGACAGAAGCGGTGCTCTCGCCGATTGTGATGTCACCGTCGCAGAGACCTTCGATCAGAACGCGCCCGCGTCCCAGCCGGCCGTCTATCGTGATGCTGCCATCCATGACCTGATCGACGTCGACGTCACCACCCATGTCGCCGTAGATGTGGACGTCGCCCGTAGACGTGACATCCTCCTTGATCCAGACCTTACCTGAGTTGTTCCCATCGACCCGAACGAGACCCGAGAGATCGCCGTCCGCGAAAATATCAGCGCCCGCGCTCACATTGCCCTTAATCCAAACCTCACCCGCGATGTTCCCCTTAAAGTCGTCATCGCCGGTGCCCACCCAAACGGCGCTCCCGAGGTTCCCATCGACAATCATCTGTCCGCCGGCAAGCAGGTCACCGCCGCCCTGGAAAAACGAACCGTCCACGTCTCCCGTAACATGGAGCGTGCCGCCGAGCGATCCACCCTCTGTCCGAAGAGCGCCAAAGGCGTCCACGCGCGTGAAGGTCGCGGTGCCCGAAAACGTCGCACCCGAGGGCGTTGACACGACCCACACCAGACCATTGCCGAGAATCGCGCCACCGTTGAGGATGGTCCCGCTTCCGCCTTGTAGCGGGAGCCAGCCTCCGACGTCCTCCCCTTTCAAGTCAATCGATGCGGTGGAAGCGAGCACACCATGAATGTCGACGATGGCGTCGAGTGGAACACCGTCGCGGAGAATAAGATCACCCGCAAATTCATAGAGGAAGGGGTCCGTAACCGCGTCATAGTTGAATCTCAGCATCTGCACGAGCGCTTTCCCGTCTCCGTCCAAGCCGCCAATATCAATGACTGATGCCGATGTCACGTCCTTTCCCACCGCTAACTTCCCGTCGAGTATCTTCGTGCGTACGGTGACGTCGCCTGAGAGGTCGCCCTCGATGGTCAGCGCCGCGCTGATCAGGTCCACGTCGATGTTCCCGGAGACATCGCCGCCGATCTCAAAAGTGCCCGTGATATCGCCGCCCGTCCCGCCGCTGCTCTTCTGGAGGAAGATCTCGCCCGTGTGGTCGCCTGATATCCTGCCGCCCGTCAGGCGCGAGTAGTTCGAGGCGTTGCTCGGGTCCAGGTCGATCGTCGCCACACTCGTGGCCCCGGCGTCACCGTCCGGCTGCGCGACCTTGACGACGTAGTCCTCGGCGCCGACTCCGGTAATGTCGGTGATCGCCTGCGGCGTTTGAGACGTGGAGTTGTTCCACGCCCATACGCGCCACTCGTACGTCGTCGTACCGTTATCGCCGTTGGTGAAGTCGACGCTCGGGACCCCTGACACGAACGAGAAATCGAAATCCGTTCCTGCGACGGGTGCGGCAGCTAGTGCCGCTTCCAAAAAGGTCTTATGACTTCTTGCGTTTTGCATGTTTGTTTCGGTAGTTGGCGTATCGCCGCAGCGCATCCGCCAAGTCGTCGTGGGCGGAGTAGTCTGAGTTGCGGATGACGAACTCCTTCACCGGGGTGAACTGACACTCGATTGGGTTGAGCCAGGATGCGTTGGTCGGTGTCCAGATCATGTGAACGTTGTTCTGCTCGCACCATCGGCGAACGGCTGGAGTGCCGTGCGGTGAGTAGTTGTCGAGGATCAGATGAACCCGCTGGTCGGCCGGGTACCGCCGCCGCATTTTCTTCAACACCTCGAGAACCTCGCGCGAACGCTTTCGCGCCCGCGTGTACCCCCAAAGTCGATTGTCGTGAATATCGTAGAACGCCAGCCAGTGTCGCACGCCGTGCTTGCGGGCGTAGGTGGCGCGAAGACGATTCGCACTGCGTCCCCAACTCCGGCCGGCCTGTGGTCGAATCTCCAATGGCCCGAACTCGTCGAATGCGATCGTCGGACCGTTGCTCGCCCGCCGGTTCACATAGCGACGGATCACTTTTTTTTCGAGGCAAGCTTGGGGTCGTTACATTCCTTCCAAGTCTTGGTGCGACGAATCTTGACCTTGGAGGCCTTGAGCATCTGCCGGACGGTTTCGATGACGATGGAGTCGACCATCTTCTCGCGCACGACGAAGTCGCGGAGTTTCGGCAAGGACCAGCGTCGATACGGTTCACCAAGAAGATCGGGCGGGCAGAGCGCCGTTTCGATGATGAAGCTGCGTTGTTCCTCGGTGAACTTCTTGGGCCGCCCGATGCCGTACTTGGGCTCCAATGAGGAGAACCCTTCTTCGTTGAACGACTTGATGATGGTACGCACGTGTGCTTCGGAGAAATAGAATCGTCGGGCGATGTCCGGGACCTTGGACCCTTGGTCCGAGGCGAGAACGACCTGCGCCCGCCGCATCTTGATTCGGTTCGCGTCACGCCGAACCATGCGTTGAAGCTTCCGCCCCTCGGGCATACTGATGTTGCGAACGTACAGGCACATGACGAATCTCCACATGTTACGACGACAGCCCTGTCAACACGTGGCAATTCATATATACCCAAAACACTCATCGCGCAAACTACCTATTTTAACAGATGTTGAACAACCTTTTTGGAAACGGCACTAG
>JAJDDU010000010.1 GCA_029260155.1 Phycisphaerae bacterium
CGAAGTGTATTTCGCACTCCCCCTTGCGCCGGCGCAGCCGTCCCCGCGTAATCAACCGTGCCAATCGCCCATAGCCGGCCCGATCAATCGCATAGAGTAAAATGGGCGGCGCGTCGGACGGCGTAATCTCCGCCCCGATGAGCACCTTCAATCCGGACAGTTTGCCCGCAACGTGCATCCGCACCACGCCGGCCAGGGTATTGCGATCGGTGATCGCGAGTGCCTGATACCCCAGTTCGACCGCTCGATCGACAAGCTCATCCGCATGCGACGCCCCGCGCAAAAACGAAAAGTTGCTCTTACAATGAAGCTCCACATACCCCCGCCTCCGTCCCTCGATCCCTCGATCCCTAGTTCCCTCGTTCCCTTCTCCCTCCCTCACTCAAACACCCCATGCACGAACCATTTTCCTGTAGGGCGATTCCGAAAGATCCAAAACGTCTCACCCGACCCACTCACCACACGAAAGTAATCCCGCTGCACAGAAGATCCTCGCCACCACCCCGTCTCCAACCGCTCAGGTCCCACGCAGGAAGCTACCGCATGCTCCACCGACTTAAACCGAAACACCGTCGGCGGCCCATCTGACATCAGCGCCACCACCTGCACTTCCACCGGCTCCGCCCACAACCGCAAAGGCCGAGCACCCAACGCCACACTCCCTCTCGATCCCTTGTTCCCTTGATCCCTTCTTCCCCTTTCCCCACACCCCACATACAAAAACGCCCGCTCCGGCTGATAGTCGCTCACCGCCACCGCACGCGCCACCGCACGCCGCCCCAAACGCATCGACAGCCGATCCACCAACTCCAGTAATTCCAGCTCATCCGACGCGCTTGAGTCAAACAGTTCATCCTGCCAGCCGTCCAGTGTCTGTACTTCGCGAGCCCAGATCATCACGCAATCGGTTTTGGCCGGCAGACGCACTTGATCGAATCGCGCAGCCAACAAACGTTGCAACCGCTTGAGCGAACGGGTCGCTTGCGAAACGGTGATCGTCAACGTCAAGGGCGATGACTCCGGGCAGTAGAACGTCACATACAGCCGCGTTACCCCAGCCACCCGCTGCGTCAACTGTTCACAAAACTCCGTCAACACCCGCTTAACGGCCTCACGAATAATGTCGTATCGATGGGTGGCTGCCCCCAGGCGAATGTGCGAACGCAATACAGGCGGCGTTCGAAACGGTTCCAGCGGTTCAGCCACATTGCCCAGGGCCTGATCCAACCGGTGCAGCACCGTGTCACCAAACCGCGAGCCCAGCGACGCGCGCGGCAGATACATCAGCGTCTCAATCGTTTCGACGCCAACGGCTGCCAAACCCGCCACCACCCGCTGCTCGATCCGCAATGCCCCCACGGACAGACGCAATAAGTCCTCCACGTCCCGTCCCGAATTCGTCACCACCGCTCGCTCGGGGTGGGCATGTGCGATCGCCCACGCAGCCCCGGGCGTATCCGCGATCGCGCCACGGGCCGAAAACCCCTTTTCGTCTAAGCCGTCCAACGCCTGCCGCAGAAGATTCACTTCCCCCTTGAACAAACGCTCGCAGCCCGTCACGTCCAGCAGCAACGTATCGGGCGTCTCGACCTGAACGATCGGCGAAAACGCCTGCCCCCACATCGCCAACCCCTTTAATACACAAAGGTTGGCCTGCTCGTCGTCGGATTCAAGGTGCAGACCCGGCAGCAGCGCCTTGGCTTCGGCGAGTGTCATACCATGGCACACTCCGCCGGACGCCGCCTCACCGTTGCAGCGCACAACGCGAACCGTCCCTGCGTAGCGCTCGGTCACCGCGATCGCAAGGCCGTCAAGCGCTGCGTCGCGCCCGATCCGAAGCCGTTCGATCGGTAGGTACGGAAGATAAAGGCACATCGAACGATTCATCAGACAACCCAACGATGACAGGTTCGACGGGCTTCCGTCCCCGCATCTTCAAAACCGTAATCCGAAACCGCCGCGCAACGCCGGGTGGCATGCCCCCGCTTGCGTGGGCATGTTTGGCGTCAGCACGTCTTGATCGCACGTTTTCATGGCCACGCAAGCGTGGCCATGCCACCCCGGATTGTGACTCGTAATGTCCCCAGGAAACCGGCTCGACCAGAAGTTGAACGGCTGCGAACGTGTGACTTCGCGAAGAGGCAGGCGCCAAAACCAAACCCACTCCGCCCGACGCCTCCGCCGCCAGTTGCAGTCGCCGTGACCCCGCCGCATCAAGCACCAGCCGCGTAGCGATCACCGCCCCCACCGCCCGGCAGCGCAGCGCCTGATCCGTCGCCCAAAACGCGTCCGCCGACTTGCGAACCCGAACGACCAAAAGGCGATCGGCAGAGAACCCCATCGCCATCGCCGCCGGCGGATAAAAATCTCCATCACAATCGACCACCACCACATCGCGAGTTGCGGATTGGGTGCAGCCAAAATCTGCAATCCCCAATCTGCAGCCCGCAATCCGAAGCGCCAGCGTCCATGCTCCTGTCCCCGATCCTCCGGAAAGCACTTCGATCACCGACCCGCTCGGCAGCCCGCCGCCCGGTAACGCTTCATCCAACCGCTCAAACCCCGTCGAAACAACCCCCGGTGCAACCCGAGACCGCTGCTGATGTCGGTTCAAGAGCTTTCGCAATCGATCAAGTGTCACATCGTGGCACTGTTCGTCCTCGCGTATGCGCACACCTTCATCGCTGTTCATCGCCACGGTCTTTGCGTTTTTAAGCCCCCTTCAGGCCCAACCACCCCATCCCGGACATGACAGAGCTATACCTAACATACGCCAAACATGCGGCCGATGCAAGCCCGAAATGGAAAATAGATATGACCCTTTGCACCCGAGCGGCCGGGTTCCAGGCTAATCGCCGGTGAAGGCGGTTTGGAAGGAGCCGAAGTCGGCGAGATCGACGTCCAAATCGCCATCGAAATCGAAGATCGGGCAATCAGTGGCGACATCCGGTCCCGCGACGGCTGACTGGAACCGCGCGTAGTCCGACAGGGCGATCACGCCATCGCAGCTGACGTCGCCAGCTTGGCAATCCGGTCCCAGGCCGACGAAGTGGACGGCATGGTCTAGGTTGATCCAGCCGATGTTCTCGCCCCAGGCGTAGCCGCGGAGGCGGTTGTCACAAAAATCCAAACGAGCGTGTTGATCGTGTGGGCCTTGGGTTGCGCGGGTGTCGAAGTTGATCCAGCCGATGTTTTCGCCCCAGGCTTTTCCGAAGAGGTCGCCGGAAGCGGGGTCGACGTTGACGCCGAACGTCGATGAATCCAACGGGTTGTTTTCGTAGGGACCGCCGTCGCCCAGATTGATCCAGCCGACGTTTTCCGCCCAGAGCATGCCGGCCAAGTGTGTCGGCGCTACGACCACACCGTCGTCCGGATTCGGCGCATCGTGTCGCCAGTTGGACCAGCCGATGTTCTCGCACCACCCGAACTTGCGTGCAGGGTCGATGTTGGAGGGAGCGAAACCCATGCCGACGACCGCAACGCCGGCGATGATGACCAGTCCCGTCGCTACTTTCATTCGGCGGACTCCCGAATCATCGACTCTGGTCGTCGGTCCGCTCCCTTACGGTCGCGGCTCGGATAAGACGCTATCTGATTGAAACACCGCACTAGGGCTGCTCGTTGTATTCGAAGTTGGCCCACGGATGATCGGCATTGGTGACGGTGGACATGTCGCCGCCGGCGGAGAGATCGATAATCGGTCCGTAGTTGTTCCCGGCGGCGATGTCGTAGTTCATCTCGTTGTTGTCGCCGGCCGAGTTCTTGACGATCAAGTTGAGTGTTCCATCCACATCGATTCCCCGGTCATTGAAGGCGACGTTGTTTCCCTCCACGCGTGTATTCGCGAAGTTTACGAGGATTCCGGCGCCGTCTTCGCCAGCAGCTCCGTTTCTACTGCACGTGTTGCTCAATATGAGGCATTCCGCTGCGGCGCTTATGCCGTCGCCGCGGTTCCAATTCGCGGTACAGTTCGTGATGGTGTTCCTGTGCGACAACTTGAATCCGTTGCCGAAATTGCTCGATGCCGCGCAGTCTGTAATAGTGGATGCGTTCACCCAAAAGCCATCCCCGAGATTACTGACTGCGGTGCATCCGGTAATGGTGCTGGGACCATTGCTGAAAATCCCAGCGCCGCCATTACGGAACGCGATACAGCCTTCGACGGGGCCTCCGCCTTGAGTGCGGATTCCCTCGGATCCGTTGTCATTTGCAGAACAGTGGTGCACCGAGGCCTCGTTTCTCGAGCGAAGGCCGAATATGCCGTTGGATGACGCGTCCAAATTGGCAAACCGGCAGCTGTCGCTTGCAGCCAAATTGACTCCGCTACCACCCCAATCCCGGATGCTCCCGTTCGACACGGCGACGCTCAGGCGTTCGACGCCGGTGTCCGTGATACCGTCGAGCGAATCTGCGACACCACCCAACGTGTGACCCGCGAGATCAATGGTAATGTTGTCCGCGTTGATCGTGATCCCGTGCTGGCCCGCCACACCGGTGAGCGAGCCCGCGAGTCGGACTCTGGCCGGCCAATCGATTGTTTCTGGTACTTCGGAAAGAAGCAGATTCAAGTGATTGCCCTGCGCGAAATCGTAGTTGTCGGCATTCCCCGAGACTGTGTTCTCCGCCACGTCATTGCCAGTGCCGACAATCATCAGGCCGATCGCGTTTCCGACAATGTGGTTGTTCGTGATGCGGTTGTCGCTTGCCGTCGCGCCGACCAAACGAATGCCCGCACCGCCGTTGTTTCTGGACAGGCACTCCGAGATCGTCGAGCCGTTTCCGGACACGCGGATGCCGTCGCCCGTTCCAGCGCGAAACACGCACATCGTGATGTGACTGCCCGACGCCGTGCTTACCCCAGCGAACCCACTCCCGTTCACTTCGCAACGTTCGACCCATGAGTCCGACCCCAACTGAAAGCCGCTCCCACTGCCGAGTATTGAGCAACCCATGACTACCGTTTTCACACCAACGAGAACGGTGTCTCCGGATACGTTGCGGAAGTGCAGGTCTCCGAGTCTAAGCCCATCGGAATCTTCCCCAACGAGTCCTCCATTGCCCCAATTCGCGATGAAGCCGTTGCGAATGGTGCAGTCTACAACGCAGCTCAATTGGATGGCGGTCTGCCCGCCCCCTCCGTCGAGCGTAAACCCGTTCAGGTCCAACGTCACACGATTGCCGGAGATCCTGATCCCGTCGAGTCCGGCAGATCCGCTCACGTTGCTCGTCAGGTAGTACGAACCAGGCTGTGAGATCACGAAGACCGACGCGCCGTCACCAGGGGTATTGATCGCGTTGACCGCGGTGCGCGGCTCTACTTCCGTCAGCGTCTTCATCGTCGACGTGACGGCGCCCGGCGGTGGGTTAAGGTCGCCCGCGCTGGCCCAGATGATTCCGCCGACGGTGGCGGCGATGAGAACCGCACCAGAGACTCTCGGCCCGCGCCGCTGCAACATTCCGACCTCCTGACTATATTCGATGGGACTATGTCAGCCTTGTGGAACTGGAATTGATCCGCTCGGCTCCGAAGCGACCCACACACCGAAGTGGATTGTAGCGGATCTGGGCACGCGAATTCTACTGTTTTTTTGCGCCTTATTGGCCTGGGCTGCGTGCCGCTGGGAGGGAAATGCCCCGTGGGCACTAGGATTGCGGGCAGACTCAGCCCGCGAGTGACAGCTGGGCTGAGTCTGCCGATTTCTGTGGTGCTACTTGCGTTTGCCTTTGCAGGGCATCTCGCCGAAATCGCTTTTGTATGCGCCCGAAATGGCGTTGCCGTCGACGGAGCCGGTGAAGGAGAGGACCTGCTCAGGGCCCATCGCCCGTTTGAAGCTCAACCGGTTGCCCTCGATCTTGAGGTCGGTCATCTTCATTTCCCGGCCCATGCTTTTCCACATGCCGACGAGTTGGCCGTTCGCCACGGAGAGAGACATTATTGCCTCGATGGACTGGCCGCCGGCATCGGTCTTCATCGCCCAATCGCCAACGATCGCTCCGGTACCGGGAGCCGTTCCCTTCATGGCGCGATCGCCTCCGCTGTTGCTGCGCGTGCGCTTGACGAGATCGGCGAACCGCTGCTCTGCGCGGATCGACTTGAAATCATCGTCGGCCAGCAGATGGTCGGTATCGCGATAGCCCGCGTCGATCGCTTTGGCCAGCCAATCGAGAGCGTCGCTCTTGTGCCCGAGGAGAGATTGCATGCAGGCGATGTTGTACATCGTGCCTGGGTCTCCTTCCATCATTCCGTTCATCTTCAAGGCGAGATCCAGCGCCTGCTGGTAGTCGCCCTTCGTGTATGCGCCGTTCATGCGCATGGCCAACTCGCGATAGTCTTCGCCCGAGTCGACCTCTTGGAACGCTCCGGGCGCCGGTTCTACACCGCTGTCCTTGTACACAGCCAGCCACTTGATGGCCTGATCCATCGCCGGTTTGAAACCCCAAGGACCACGTTTGCCCGCGACGGCCAATCGCCCGCCACGATCCACGAGGTAAAGGCGATCGGGCAGCGCTTGGTAGGCCTTGGAAGCGCCGTTGCTCATCTGATCGATCAGGCATGGGATGTTAAGTTTCTTCTCGTCGACCAAACGCTGTGCCACCGCGCAGCGCTGGCCATAGGTCGTGTGCTCTTTGATCCCCAGATCCTTGGCGTATCCCACCGGGAAGCGATCATCGGATGCGTGGGCTTCGGCGACATAGACGATAAAGAACTCGGCTACGTCCTTGTACGTCTGGTACATCTCCTCCATTGCGCCAGACTGGCGCAGGAAGGGCGGTCACGTATAGCTCCCGAAGAACAGCACCACCGGCCTTCTACCTTCGAAGCTCGCGAGTTTGACTTTCCGCTTGCCATCGAGAGTATCGAGCGTCAGCGGCGGGGCAGCTTCACCCGCCTTGGGCGCTTCAGCCCTTGCCGTCTGAGTGTCGGCCCTTGCCGCCTGACCGTCGGTTGTGGGAACCCCCGACGTCTGACACCCGACAACGAACACCAGGCAAAACGCTACCCCGAGCGCTGCCCTGCAAAACCGTGCAGCAATCATTCGAATGGTACCTCCAGTTTATGGCTCGCGACCGAACCGGAATGTACCGAGGACTCCCGGCCGCAGCAAACCGTGTATAGATGTCGGCCGTGCGATGTCAGGGTGTGAGTGCGAGGCGGTGTGCCTACTCGGGTGGCGGCCAACTGTTGAGGCGGCGGTCAAATGGGATCAGTCCCTCGGCGTACCCGACGGCGGTGTTGAGCCACTGGCGCCGCACGTTTCCGGCGAAACGCAGGACCACGCTGAGCATGGTGGCTTGGCCAGCTCCGGTCTGGGCGTGGTAGTAGGCGATGAACGCTTGGCGGTGGGCGGCGAGATCAACGGAAAGAAGAAGTCGCTGAAGCTCGTGGTCGATGGCGATTATCCGATGGTTGTCCATGGCTTGGCGCGCGAGTTGGCTGAGCGTTTCATCGAGCCCGTGCGCGCGGACCGGTTGATTGTGCAGAGGTGGGGAGCCGATGGCTGCGTCGCACAGGGCGAACAAGACGCGCATGTCGCCGTTCGATGATTCGACGGCTAGGTTGCGAAGCTCAGCCAGTGTGCGCGATTGCCCGTCAACGCGCAAGCGGTACAGCTGATCGATGGTCCCGGCCGCAAGAGAGCGCATGGTCTCCGGCACGCCGGCATCGAGCACGGCGAGCAAGACACCCGCGTTGTATGTGTTGATGTAGTAGGCGGTTTTGGCATCACGCGCGGCGAACGGCTTGGGAGTACGGTTTGGTCCAACGGTTGAGATCATCCGCAAGAAGGCATCGAGCGGATCGCGATGCGCGGATAGATGAGCATAGTCTACGAGGCCATCTTTGACGTTTTCGCGAACGACGGTGGCCCACGAACGGTCATCGTAGGACGTGGGCGTTTCGATGCCGGCGGGTCGAATCGGCTGTAGGTCGGCCGATCGCGCTGCACAGCCGACGATGATTGCGAGCGCTAGAGGGAGGCTGAGTTTTGGAAGGCTGTTCAATGCGCTTGCGACCTTGTTTTGGACTGCAGCGTGACGACGCTGCGTTGTCCATCGTTTGATAATCGAGTCCCCCACCTCTAAAGAGATGGGCCACCCGCGTTGCGTTAACGTAACGGGTTCATGGTCAAGCCAGTGGCCACTTTGGGGTAGAAGTAGGTCGACTTCTGCGGCATGCGATCGCCGGCTTCGCTGACCGTGGCCAACTGGGTCATGGTGGCTGCTTCGCAGATCAGGGCGATGCCGTGCTCGTCCTTGGCTGTGGTGCGGGCGCCGTCTTCGGACTTCAGGTATCGGATCTTCGGTGATTGTCCGCCGCCCAGCGATTGGCAGAAGAGTTCGTCGATGAGATATCGATGGAGATAGGCGACATCAAGTTCGCACCAGGCTTCGCTCTTGGCGGGTTCCAATGATGCGAGCACCTTGCGGTTGGTGAATCGCAGCGGGCATGACTCCCCGGTGGCGCCGTGGTAGAGCGTCATGTCGGCTGCGTCCGCTGACACCTTCTCGCATCCGTCCGCCCATGTCGCGACGAGCTTGTCCAGCGGTAGGTCGTCGAGATCGACAAGCACGCGATGCGTCGGCAGGATCAAGCTTCCTGGGTCGTCCATGCCGGCGAAGGCGAGCATTACGAAGTTGGCGGGGTCGTCCGCGGAGAGTGCCTCGCCCCGTTCAGCCGCTACCCAGTCGCGGAAAGTTAGTGAAGTTGTATAACGATGGTGGCCGTCCGCGATGTAGATTTTCTTGTCGGCAAACGCGCCGACGATCTGATTGACGATGGCAGCGCCTGTGGCGATCCAAAGCCGATTCTCGACACCGTTCATGGTGCCGACCGCATCTGGTGGGCCTGAGGTGCATGACGCCAGCGCTTTGGAGACGGTCTCGTCGGGGTCGCGATAGAGGCCGAAGACCGGAGAGAGGTTCATGTAAGTTGACTTCATGAGTGCAAGTCGATCTTCCTTTGGCCCGCCGAAGGTCTTCTCGTGGGCGAGCACGGAACCCGCTTCGAACGGTTCAAGTCGCAAGCGTGCGAAGAACATCCGTCGGGTGTGGGTGACGCCGCCATACTCGAACACTTGGTTGTACGCATAGATCGCGGGTCTCTGCTCGCGAACCAAGGTGCCCCGTTCGACGTACGCGCTGAGGGTGCGGGCGGATGCTTCGTAGGATTCCGGCGGGCCGAGCGATTTCGGTGGAACGTGCGGCAGGTCGATGGCAACGATGTTGTCGGCGGATTGGCTCAAAAGGCGGTCCTTGCCGGCTTGGTCGAGAACGTCGTAGGGTGGGGCGATGTGGTTGGAGACCTCGCCGTCCAGAGCTTTGAAGTCATATCGCAATGCCGCAAATGCCGAGAGTTCAGCCACGTGAGATTCCTTTCGGTTGCCGGTTGTCGTGAACGTGCGACCAACTTAAGGACCGCTCGCGAGTCTCGCAAGGCGTCCGTACGATTCCTGGGCTGGAATTCCAGCGGATGCCCGCCGATCACTGCCGATAGGACGCTTGGATACGTGTGGGATTCAGAATTCAGAGACGCGTTATGAGCGTGAACGAACCGGTCGTGGTCCTTGTGAGTGGCGGTATCAACAGCCTTGTGGCTGCGATGGGCACGCTTGATACGCACGATCCCCATCTGTTGTATTGTGACCACGGCCACCGCGCAGCAGATGCGGAGTTGCGTGGGGTCCGGCGAATGTCCGAAGCGTTTTGCGCGAAACTACATGTTGTCAAGCTGCCGTCACCCGCTGAGATCAGCTCGGTGCAGAGTCCGGCCGGTCGCGGTGAGCCGGTACGCTCACCCGGTAACGAGAGATCGCCCGTCGGCAGACACGTCGCGGGCGTGAAGCTGGCCATGCTGGGCGTAGCGCAGCAACTCGCCCGTCGCCTCAATGCCGGATCGATCGTGTGTGGCGCATCGCAGGAGTGTGCAGAGGCGGAGTGCGAACGGGGACGGGAATCCGCCGATCCGCAATCGACCCACGTGTTTTTCCACGCCGCGACTACGGCGATGCAGATGGGATTGTCGGCCAAGCTGCGCGTCGAACTCGACCTGCCTCTCATGGACCTCTGCCGGGCTGACATTCTCCGCGCTGGCCTGCGGTTGGGCGTGCCGTTCGACCTCAGTTGGTCCTGCCACGAAAGCGGCGAGCGCCCTTGCGGCGGCTGCGGCGGATGCAAGGCACGGGCGGCGGCCTTCGACGCTCTGGGACTCGACGATCCCGCACTTCAAGTCTCGCGCGCACGCACTGCTGGTCACAATTGACCTCAAACATGTTAGCATGGCGACGAGTAGCCCCCTGAAAGGAACCGCTGTATGAACTCAAAAGCCATCGTTGACCTGCGAAGTGACACCGTTACGAAGCCGACACCGGAAATGCGTCGTGCCATCGCGGAAGCGGAAGTCGGCGACGACGTGCTGGGCGACGATCCGACGATTATCCACCTTCAAGAGCGGGTGGCTGAATTGATGGGCAAGGAGGCGGCGCTTTTCGTTCCTTCAGGATCGATGGCCAACCAGGTTGCCATCCGCGCGCTGACGCAGCCGGGTGATGAGATCATCGCTCATACGGAGAGCCACTTCTACCAGTACGAAGCGGGCGCGTCGTTTGCGATCTCGGGGTGCTCGGTTCGATTCACGGAGGGTGCAGGCGGGATCTTTGATGCGGATCAAGTCCGGGCTTGCACTCGACCAGCCGATTCACACTTTGCTCCGTCGCGGCTGGTAGTAATCGAAAACACGCAGAATCGCGGTGGCGGAACGATCTGGCCTGTGGAGGCGATCGAAGGGATCCACGCGGTTGCGACGGAGCACGGTTTGTCCATGCACCTTGACGGCGCGCGTCTGATGAACGCCTGCGTCGCCACTGGCCGCGCGCCGGCTGAGTATGCCCGCTACTTTGATTCGGTGTCCATGTGCTTCTCGAAAGGACTGGGCGCACCGGTCGGATCAGCCGTCGCCGGCAGCGCGAACCTGATCGGGCGCGTACACCGCTTCCGCAAGATGTTCGGCGGCGGGATGCGTCAGTCGGGCATCCTCGCCGCCGCTGCGATTTACGCGTTGGATCACAACATCGAACGCCTGGCTGTAGACCACGCGAACGCCAAGCGACTGGCGGAAGCCATCGCCGAGATGCCGAATCTTGACATCGACCCTGCGAAGGTCGAAACCAACATCGTTTACTTTGAGGTGCCTGCCGCACGCGGCGGGGCTAAACACTTGTGCGATCGCCTGCGCGCGGAGGGCGTCTGGATGCTCCCCGTCGCAGAGCACCGCGTCCGCGCCGTCACCCATCTCGACGTCTCCGCCGAAGGCATCGAACGCGCGATCTCAGTGCTTGGCGTCATAGCGAAGACGCCGGCTGGGACGACCTAGGTCGTTCTGGTGCGCGGGCGCCAGCGGGCGCAGGATCCCAGTCTGACTGGAAGTTTGCGTAGAGTGTTGCGGCTGCTTTAGACCTGCAAGTCTCACATGACGCGGGGCGTCTCAGAAGTGCAAAACTGCAAGATTTCGTGAAAATCGGACGTCCTTTCAGTAGTATGGCGGTTGGCGCGTGTTGATGTGTTCGGCGCGCTTCAAGGGCCTTTGTCAGTTGTCTTTCGTGACTCGGTTGAGTACGAGCGTGAGGAGTGTGCGCGATGAGAGTTGGAATCAGGGCGGTTCAGGTGTACGCGGTTGGTGTCGTTTGCTTGATTGGGGGTGCGGCCTTTGGTGAGGGCGGCGGTCCGGACGTGAACTATACCGACGTCGGATCGATCAATAACTATGGACAGGAGGGCGGCATCAGGGGGTATGCCCTCGGCAGCCACACGTGCAACATCGGCGACCAGAATCTTCTGTGGACGAACGATGGCACGCCGGGTTTGGCGATGAACGCGTATCGTCTGCACGACGGCAGGCTGGAGCAGATTGGACAGTCGTGGGTCAAGCATGCGTGCTGTGCGGCAGCGGGCAACGGCTGTGGGCTTTCGTGCAACGGCGCCGGCGGCAATCAGCTTGGCGCCGGGTGTCGCGACATCTACAGCGCCGGGTGGAACGGCATCCAGGGCAATCTCGGGCCTCGGTCCGGGATCAACGCTTACTCCGGAGCTTTTTCGTCGATCCCCGGCGGCGGCGCTGGCGCGATTGCGCGGCGGTTGCAAGTCGCGGAATCCGACCTGAGTGCTGCAAACTTCCCAGACGCGCTGTACTTCGTTGAGGGTGTCTATGTTGGTACCGATGACGCTCAGACCGGCAACGCGATGAACAACGCGTCGCACAAACGTGTGACGGTCGGCGGCGATTTCTCGCTGTTCGAAGCCGGCGTAATGCAGATCTCTGATCCCGCGCTCTACGCATGGCATGACCATGGCAACGGGCTGGACAATCCGGACGAGTCGGTCGAAATCGCGGAGGTGGATGTGCCTGGCGAAGGTCGCTTCGTCTACGGTTCGACCGTGCGTGACAACGGCGACGGAACTTGGCGGTACAGCTACGCGGTCTTCAACTTGAATTCGGACCGCAGCGGTGGATCGTTCAGCGTGCCGGTCGACGGCAGTGTCAGCGTTACGGGCGCCGGCTTCCACGGCGTGCCGTACCACTCGGGTGAGCCGTACGACAACGCGGATTGGAACGTTGCGGTCGACGGGTCGGCTGTTCGATGGTCCAGCCCGCAGACACACGATGAAAACCCGAATTCCAACGCGATTCGCTGGGGGACGATGTACACGTTTTGGTTCGATGCGAACAGCGCTCCGACTGCGGCCGACGTGACCTTGGGATTGTTCAAAGCAGGCTCGCCGAACGCGGTGAGTTTCTCCAGTAAGAGTCCGACTGCACTGTGCGCGACTCCGACGTTTGTGGCGGCGGCTTCGGGCGTTTCGTTCAGCGATCGTGCGTTCGATGGGTTTGTCGACGCGCGGAAAGAGAGCGACGACGGCATTAACGTCAACCTCGGGCTGGATACGTTTGCCTTTGAATTCACGACGGAAATCGAGAATGTGGACGGTTCGCCGCTGAGCGTGGATGCGTTCACGGTGTCCGATTCCTCCGGCACGCCGCCTACTGTCCAAGGGATCAGTACCGAAGACGGGCGTCGTGTGACGGTCACATTGTCGGATCACATTGCATTGCAGCAATGGACCGAGTTTAACGTCCAGGCCCGCGCAATGTGCGACACGGGCCTAGTGATGAACGAGTCCCTTCGGGTGGGCTACCTGCCGTGCGACGTGAATCAGGACGGTGAGGTGTCGCCGTTCGATCTTCTGACGTTTCGGCAATACGTCGACGGCACGGTGCCGGATGCCGGCATCGTCGTGGACTACGTCGACACTGACCGCAATGGTGTGCACAGTCCGTTCGATCTGCTGGCGTTTCGGCAGTTGGTCAACGGCGTTTCTCCGCCGGCGACGCGGGTGTGGGCGGGTGAAAGCCTGCCGTAGTACGATCGTATTCTTCGGGTCTGGAGCGCGGGCGATTGGTTGGGTGTTTACCCGTCGCTTGCGCTCCGGGCTCTGAATGCTCAGCGCGTGCCTTCGTGGAGGTAGGCGTGGAGGTACTCGATGGTGCGCTGCTGCTCGCCATGCTCAAGCGCCAGAATATCGCCGACCGAGATCATCCCGACGAGCTTTCCGTCCG
>JAJDDU010000091.1 GCA_029260155.1 Phycisphaerae bacterium
GCCCTCGCTGTCTTCATGCCGAATCAAAACCTCACAGGGCTTGATTCTGCGCGAAAACCAGCCAGGGCGGCCAAGGGCGCTACGTTTTTCAACCGACCGCCGGAACCGCCAAAGCGCTACGTTTTTCAACCGCCGTTCACAGTGCTTGCGGCCTACGATCGTGGGATGAAAACCAAGCAGGTTGCAGACCTCTTTCAAGTGAGTTCGTCCTGGGCTCGTCGCGTGAAACAACGTCGGCGTGAGACTGGCGAGACGGCGCCACGGCCGCGTGGCGGCGCGACGGTGATAAGATCGATCTCGACCAGTTGGCGGAGTTGGTCAAGCAACGCCCCGACGCGACGATCAAAGAGTTGCATGCACTTCTCGGAGCCGACTGTGTTGAATCGGCAGTGGGCCTGGCGCTCAAACGACTGGGATTGTCTTTAAAAAAAAGACGATCCACGCTGCAGAGCAAGACCGGCCGGACGTAGCCCGCCGCCGCGCCGCTTGGCGGCGTATCCAACCGAGAATTGACGCCAATCGAATGATCTTCATCGATGAGACATGGGCCAAGACGAACATGACTCGATTGCGTGGCCGGGCGCCGCGTGGCGAGCGCTTGGTCGACAAGACACCACACGGTCAGACGGCTCGCAACGTTTACCCTTGATTCCCCAACAATGTCGAGTGAGCCAAAATGATTCCATTTTCACGGAGAAGAGAAAGCCTTTGTCGATCATGTTCGTCATCCAACGTCACAGCATCATCCCGGACACGGACACATGAAGCGAATCGAAGCCAGGGCTTGGGTGTCCCAATCGAAGGTACGATATGGCACCAGGATCATGAACCGGGGGGTATCCTGGCTACCCCGTCTCGCCATAGCGGATAGACTGACACGCATGGACGAGAGCCCAGTAGACGTTCGCGAGGATGAGGACCAACCATGATCGATGACCTGTGGAGAAAGCTCGAACCGCTGGCGGATCGGGCCGACGAGGAAGTCGAACGCTTCTTGACCTCACCAGCAAGCGAGGAACTGAAGGCGATCATCCAAGCGGCGGCAGCGACCCTGCCGGAGGGATGTTCCGTATCGTTGGACATCACGCTCAACGTCTTCGATCCCGAGCGAGGCAACGAACTTCCGTTGCTGACGACCGGCCTGGCGGCTTCCGGGCAATCAGAAGCGCATGTAACCCACGGAGACAGCTCACCATGCCGGTACCTTGTTGACGGCGACATCTGCGAAGTGCCGCATGACCGCTGCCCACATTGCTGGGCGTGTTGGGACTTCAAGATCGGTCCTCCGGGTTCCCAGCAGGAAACACACCCGTGTGCAGGCTGCGGTTACCAATTGGGCGAAGAGGTGAAGCTAATGTTGGACAGCGACAAATGTCCGCACTGTGACCAGGGCAAGATGTCCATGCAAGACCCGACTTGCGAACGGTGCGGGTTTACCATTGCTCCGGGTATCGTTGCCTGGGGATAACGCGGCAGATCGCGTCGGGCCGTTGGAGGCAGCCATGCCGAAGCCAGCGAAGCAACGAGCGGAAGCTACCCGACGCACGTCACCGCTTCGTAAGATCGTCGGGGACGACGTTTACGAAGTGTGGGTTACGATGCTCAAGAAGCTCGTTCCCGATGGCCGTACGCATCGTCTCTCCATTCTGGTGGCGTCAATGCTGGCATACGCTTCGAGCATCGCATGGGCGAGCCGCGACACCGACGATGAAGATGATCCGGCCTATCCGTTGTTGGCGGCATCGGAGGGCGTGGACGATGAGGAAGCGTTGCGGCTTATGAAGCCGATGCTCACTCAACTCTTCAAGGATGCCAAGGTCAAGTACGAGCGGGTCAGCAGTCGGGGCGAGCAGTACAGCATTCTCTGGGAGGCGACCATCGAGTTCTGCCGCTGGCACAACCACCCATGGGAAGGATAATCGCGGATGAGTTTGGAGACGACCCGTGAGCACAGATGAGCCTGACGATTTCTTCCGACCGCCGAACGACAACGCGTACGAAGCCGATGAGCTTCGCACTGGTCCTCCGCTTGATTACGTTGCGGAGAAGTTTCGCCACAATCTCGAAGCCTTGCACCGCCTCATCTACGACATCAAGAACAGGGTGCCCGAGGATCTGTCCGTGGAGCATCCGTCCGTCGAGTCAACCGTTTCCGTCAGAGACGAGTACCTCCTCCCATCGGCTCATTACGCTTTCCGCTCAGCCATCGTTGGCTACCTTGCATTGAAGAACATGCTCGCCCTGGCGAACGACAACGATCTGAGTGACCGCCTGTCGTCCTACTCGCGGGAGGAATTCACGGATTGGCTTGACCGAATCGACCGGGGAGGCTCCGTCAAGGGATGACGAATCGATGACCACAATCCGAAGCACCCTCAGCCAGTTTCTCGCCGAAACCGGCGAGGGCAACCCTGGCTCCATGTCGTCCCCTGCCATGGTCATCGATTCGTTCGGAAAGTACCTCGACGATTATGGCCACGAGGACCTGAACGAGTTCGAGCGAGCCCGATTCGACAAGGAGTGGGCCGAGGACAACCGTTTCTGCGACATCTTCGTCCCGGACCACATCCAGCCTTTCCACATTAAATCCTTCCTCAGCACTTTCGTTATCCGGAAAGTCATGGGCACGAAGGGATTTCGCAAGGCGTGCGGCCCCGTGATGGAGAAGCTGGCGTCCTGGCTGTTGGAGAAGGGCCACTGGGACGAGGACGCGATGACCTACTACCGAGATCTAGTCGGTGATGACGCGGGCGGAGATCTGGTCGGTTGCGACGAGTTCACCAACGCACTCCACGAATACGTCGAGAAGCATCCGGTTCGAGATGACGAGACTGACTTCGACGACGATGACCATTATAACGACCAGCTGACCATCAAGAAGGTCGAAGCTGGTCGGCTGGTCTTCGACGGGCTGCTCGACGGCGAGGAGGACATCGTGATCTCATTGCCGAAGTCAGTCACCGGCAAAGCCAAGGCAGGGTGGTCCGTGACGATGGAGATCGCCCGCATTAAGGACAAGTGGCGAATCCTCGGTGTCGGGAACGCGTATCCGTGACGCAAGGCGTGGCCAAGTTGCTTCCGTTTTCGCGGAGAAAGCAAGCCTTTCCGATTCTGCCATGTCGCACATCGGCAGCCGTGAAGGACGGCACCGACTCTCCGGGTGATCGGAAGCAGAATCTGCACGCATCGGCCTGGGTATTGAGACGACGGCGACTACAAATCCTGGCAGGCTTTGTAACAGCCCTGCGGACGCCGGGGTGGTATACTTATGATGACTACGGAGGAGGGAGGCCGAGCGACGATGGAACAATCGCGTGCCGTGCCATTGAGCAATCAGGCAGTGAATATGCCCAACGACGAACTCCTGCGTATTGTTAATCTACTGCAACGGCGAGAGAGAATTCAAACCCTCAAGGTAGTCGCAATGTTCCTGCTCGGGCTCCCGCTCTTGTTGGTCGGTCCCTGTACCATTACTGGGATTTTCTGGCTAGCCAACTTCCTCGGCCGCACTGGTTGGCAGCTTCCATGGGGTTGGGTGTTTTTCGGATTGACGGTCCTGATGGTGCCATTGCTCGTGAGCATAGCGAATCGGGGAACTGGTGATCAGTGTGTCCAGGCGATGAATGAATCGGAAGTGTACGTGCCACATCGCGGCCTGATCGGTGTACCCGGCACCTTTCCACGCATGCTTGCCTGTGCAACGGTCGCGGCGAACGCGAATATCATTGCGAAGGGATTCACCGATGTCTTTGCCATTGGAGCACAAATGGTCGTGTCCGGCTGGCTTCAATGGGGAACGCGCATTGCACTCCGGGATGTCGAACGTTTGCGGGTCGCAGGCATCGTCCAATTGCTTTGGGGCGTGGACGAAGGCGTTGACACCACACAGGTCCTGCGTCCGCAAGAGACGAACCAGGACCTTTTCCCGGTGCTGGTTTACCTAACCCATCACGGATGGATTGGCATCCGTAGCGATGGCAAACGCATTTGGCTTTCGTCGGATGCCAGGCTCATACTGGAGCAATGACTTAGCATACCTGAACGCTGATTGGCCGGGCACCCTCCTTCATCGGATCAGCCGAACGACACCGGAGCCGAGGTTGTACGAAGCGATGAACGCCGTCACCAAAGTCGTGATCGAGATGATCCGCTACACCGGATACGTCGTGAGCTTCACGTACGACGATAACGCGAAGCCCGTGGTGACCGCTGTTGATGAAAGTACTCGTGTACGGTGGCCCAATGCTGGCGGACTCCGGGGGAGGCTGGGATGATCCCGGCAAAGGAGTGTGATGACGTGGGCGGAGATGCGGACGAAGTGGAAACGACCAACCAAGGCCAGTGGGTCGTCTACGTGCTTCGGTGTGCTGATGACTCGTTGTATACTGGGATCACGAACGACTTGGGGCGGCGATGCCAACAGCACAACGCCGGAACCGCTTCTCGGTATACTCGCGGTCGTGTCCCCACGAGTCTCGTCTACCAGGAAATCCAACCCAGCCGAAGCCAGGCGTTGAAGCGTGAAATGGCCATCAAGGCACTCTCCCGACAGCAAAAGGAATCGCTGATCCAGCGTGCGGCGTAGCCCGAAGGAGCGGCCACCCTAACATAGAGGAGAACGAGATGCACCAGATGTTGAGCAGGAATGTTTTTCTGGTCAAAGAACATGTTGGAATGTTCAAGGCTGCGAACAACTACGACGTGTATGATCCTCACACAGGCCGAATCATCATGGAATGCCGTGAAGACCGGCTGGGGATCCTGACAAAGCTGTTGAGGTTCACCGACTACAAACGAATGACGCCCTTTGATATACAGATAAGAACTCCTGACGGGAGCCAGGTCGTTCGCATTACAAGAGGCATTTCCGTGTTCTTGTCAAAGGTCAAAGTTCTCGACGAGCATGATCAGGTCATTGGAGGATTCAAGCAAAAGCTCTTCTCGGTGGGCGGGGCTTTTGATGTCCTGGATGACCGCGATAACTCGATTTGCAAACTGAAGGGCAAATGGACAGGGTGGGACTTCAAGTTCATGGCCGGTGAGATCGAACTCGCACATGTAACAAAGAAATGGACGGGCATCGGCAAGGAGCTGTTCACAAGTGCGGACAACTACGTGCTCGAAATATCTGAGTCTATCGCTGGGGACGATCCGGTTCGTCAACTGATTCTTGCCGCCGTCATGTGTATTGACATGGTTCTTAAGGAGTAGGCTGGTCCATCCTCGGCGTCGGGAACGCGGATCCCTGACACCGTCTGCCGCTTCCGAGTCGAGAGGAACGTCACCGTTTTCGCGGAAGGAAGGAACTACACCGCATGACCTACACCACGTACCGTCCAGAGGGAGTCCAGGGGCAAGGCGATTCTCATCTCCCGCGAATCGAGCGAAGCCTGCGGCGAATGCTCGTCCGAGTGCAGCTGGACTTCGCCCACGATTCCCTCCGTCTTGACAATGATGAACTGGCTGAGCTTGCTGGCGCGCTCGTGGACTTCGCCGAGGACCTCCACAACGACATCGGGATATGGGCAGCGTATGAACGGTACAATGTTGACTTCTTCGGCACGGCCCTTCCCTTCACCTCAACCACCACGGGCGATACCGCCGTGGCGGGCATTCACACGG
>JAJDDU010000092.1 GCA_029260155.1 Phycisphaerae bacterium
AGTAAGCAGGCGTATTCACGGGTGATGGCAAGCCACTGCGATTCGTTCCCGGCTTGCCAGGTGTGCTTCATCCCGTTGAGGAAGTGGCTCCAAGCCAACCCCAAGTCTTCGGGGGCCGCCAAGAGTCCACGGAGGCGTGAAGCTGTTGCGAGGTTTTCTACGTACAATTGGTGATCGATGTCGCTTCTGATGTCCTTCTCGGCGGCCGTGAGCAGCACGTCCCATTCATCGGCCACATCGCCCATGGACTTCGGGTTCTCCATCACGAAGTCGACGCCCTTGCCGTCAAGTAAGGCGCGCAGGGCCACCGAAAAGCCACGTCCCTGTATGATAGCGTTCACGCGATGTAACGGATAGCGTTTGGCTAAGCTGGAGTCTTCCGTGGCATCAATGATCGCGTCGTGACAGCGCTCGCGAAGGTCCGACCACTCCAGCGCAAAAGCGATGTGCTTGAATTCATGGTATACGGGTACGAGCTTCTCGATGTCTCCTGCTCGTATGATGTCGTTCAGTTCACAGTGAATGTCATCCCCGCGTTCATAGAGGAACATCATTCCGTAGAGTTCATGAATACGGCGGTGTTGGTGAATCCAATCGACCGCAGCTTCGTCCGGACTTGTATTGCACACACGATGCCGTGGCTTCATTCGTTGTTGAGACGCGACGCTCTGGCACTTGTCATGCAAGTCGTAAGCGCCCTCATCAATCGCCTCCCACAATGCACGGTTTACAGTACCACCAGATCCACGAACGTAGTCATCACGCACAACGGCCAGAATTCCGCAGTACTTTTCTTCGACTTCGTGATTGAGGACTCTTTTCGGTGACTGACTCAATAAGCTGCGGACGCCATCGTCAGAGATGAGCTTGAGTTTGTAGAGCATCAACAGGTACCACACGTGGGCACTGTATGCCTGGAATTCGATGCGCTCCTTGACCACCCGATTCCATCCTTTGCGGTTGTCGTAAACGAAGCAGCGTAGACGGCGGTACAGACCCTTCGAGGCGGTGTGCCCTGCGACGATTCGCTCGACAAACTTCTTCCCGTCCGACAGCGATATCACTTCGCTCGCTGAGCCGCTTACCTCAGCCTGAAGTTCGGCCAGGTAGGTCGCGATGGTCGCGAGTTTGGCCCAGGTACGTGGGTAGGACGCCATGGCTGCTGTCCAAGTGGCTGGTTCTCAAGAAAAAGTAGGTTTTCCCGTTACATGTAACACCCGCCCGCAGCTAGCCCTAGATAGGCTTCAATCGCCATGGACAGCCCAGAGATAATACGGGTAACGCCCAAGATCCGCAACGAACGCTTCAGCGACACGGTCCTCGATCATGCCAACAGCGGCAACCGGAAGCATCGCGAGGCCGCGCGAAAGCGGTCAATCTTCGACTTCGACTTGAAACCGTCTCGCCAGCCGTTCGTCGGGAATCCTGCGTCACAATGCCCCCCGATGCTTCATGGTTCAACCTACGGCGGCAAGCGACAGCACACGCGCAGGAAACCACAACGAGTACCGCGAGACAAGGCTGCCAAGGCTGAGTCGCGAGCGTCGCCATCACTATCAGTCCGGGACAAGCTCGTCACCCCGCTAGCCTGCTCCGATCGGGTGTCGATGGCCTACGCCCGCCTTAGTTCGACAACCATTCTACGACGGGAGAGACAGAATGGCTGAGCACGAAGAGCGGAACGACTTCATCACCGGCCCGAAGAGCCGCGATGGCGTAGTTCGCTCGGCTTGCACGGTTCCCGACACCTGGGCCAAGGACAAGGAGAACGACCTGGCAGAGCACACAGACAACCGGACCCAGCGACCAACTGAGAGGTGTTGCCCGCAGTGCGGTGAGCCTATCAGTCGTCATGCATGTCCCATCGCAGTGAAGGTCGTTCACGATCTGTACATCGCCCCCGGCACTAGCACCGCCGACGTCCTCGCGGAGATTGGGCTCGGGGAGGAGTACTCGCTTCTAAACCGCGAAGACGTCCCCTTCAGCAAGGACCACGACATCCATGCGGCGTGCCTGGCCGGAGAAGATTTCTTTGCCGTTTGTGACTGGGATGAGTGCGATGCCTGAGAACGATAGGGCTATCGATGGATATGACGGAGAAACGCAAATGTCTGACAGCGAAAAACACATTCGTGTGTGGAATGGCGACGACGTCCATGACGTCATTGTTCGTCCGCGTACAACGGCCGCAGACATCCTTGCTGCCATTGGCCAAGAACCGAACGGCTACTGGCTCGCCCCAATAAATGCACCGCCGTTCAGTATGAATGCTGAGTTGTACAAGTTAGTTCTCAATGGAGACAAACTCATCGCAATCCCTGATTGTGATGGTATGGCCTAGAACCTGATTGATAAGGAGAAATGCAAATGGCTGATGACGAAAAACGCCTCGCTGTTGTGGTTGGGGATGGCCTCCGTGAACTCACGGTTAGGCCGGGCACAACGTGTTCGGACGTGCTCGCGGAATTAGGGGTCGGCGGTGACTGTTGGCTCGCAAGACGGAACGGCCAGCCACTCGGCCCAGACCAAGAAATCTACATCTCCGTTGTCGATGGAGAAAAGCTCGTAGCTACTTCCGCATGTGGCGGGGTGGCCTAGAACCTGATTCAAAAGGAGAAATGCAAATGGCTGAGGACGAGAAACGCATCGCTGGTGTGGTTGGGGATGACCTCCGCGAGGTCACGGTACGGCCGGGCACCACGTGTGCTGACGTGCTCGCGGAGTTGGGGGTCGGTGGTGACTACTGGCTCGCAAGACGGGACGGCCAGCCGCTCGGTGCAGATGAGAACGTGTG
>JAJDDU010000093.1 GCA_029260155.1 Phycisphaerae bacterium
CTATCAACTTGGCGGCCAGGCGAAGTCGTTTGACGGATCGACGAATCAGTCGGTGCCCGATGACTCCGTTCGTGCGGTGTACATCGACTCTGCCAATGCGCTGCAGATTCAGTCGGCGTTTCCGTCAGACACGACTGCGCACGTACCCCTGGCGACCGTCACCGTAAATGCCGGGAGTCTGACGATTGTCGACGAGCGGCCTGCGCTGTTGTACGCGGTTTCGCCGGTTGGCCCGAACGCGAAGACACTGGCGTTTGCCCCCAGTGTTGTGCTCAGTGGCACGATGTCGGTGAAGGTCTGGGAAATCGAATGGGTGGCGCCGTTTGGCTTCACGTTGCGGAGCGCAACGGGCCGGGTGACCACGGCGCCGGTTGGGCTTGCGCTCATTTGCGACATTCGCGTCGGGGGGACGTCGATGTTTGCGCAGCAGTCCGACATGGTGTCCATTGCTGGCGGAACGCAGCAGGACACGTCCGCGACAGTGGACCACGCAGTGGCCGCGGGCGATGTGATTACGTTTGAGATTGAGCAGGTCGGCTCGACTACCGCCGGGGCCGATCTGACGATCGTTTTGAACTGTCTGGCGGCGACGGATACCCTCTAATGGTTTCTTATGCACTTGGAGACTGCGGTGGTTGCTACGCGTGCTGCACGCGGGCGGGGAGTCCGCCGTTTCGCACCGACGCGGAGCGGGACGCGATTCCGCAGGCATTGCGCGACGAACTCGAAGCGTACTACGCTTCGGTGGCGGGCGGGCAATCCCGAGAGGCGCAGGGGCTACCGTGCCTGTGGCTGGACGAGGTGACGGGAACCTGCTCGCACTACGCGGACCGTCCTCCGATTTGCAGCGAGTTCGTGGTCGGTGACGCCGATTGCGTCGGGTTCATCACGCTCGGCGTCGGTGTGCCCAGCCCGCCCTGGTCGGAGGACCCTCGCTGATGGCGACGAACACGTATCGAGAAGGGGTCAGCGGCGCGTCGGTGCCTGATACGTATCTCAGCAGTTCGCGGCCGACCACGAACTTTGGATCGTCCGTGTTGCTGGAAATCGGGTTCTTCGCAGCGAAGGGTAGTGACACTCTTCGTACGTTGATGGTATTCGATGTGTCCGACATTCCGGCCGGTGCGGTCATCACGTCGGCAACTCTGGGACTCAATGCTTCAACGGCGGCTACGTCGGCCTCAGTCGCGAGAGCCTACCGCGTTGTGCAGGATGCGTGGACAGAGGGTGGGGCGACCTGGAACACGTACGACGGTTCCAACGCTTGGACGACAGCCGGGTGCAGCGACGACGGATCAGACTTTACGTTGACAGACGGCGTGGACTGGAATCTGCCAACGTCTACCGGCGCGTTTGATATCACGGGGATGGAAACACTGGTGCAAGACGCGGTGGACAACCGCGCGGGCAATTTGCACCTGCTACTGCGTCGCATTTTTGAGACGAGCACAACGTCAATCGTCACTGTTGACAGCGGGGAACACGCAACACCGGCGAACCGCCCGTTGCTGACGGTGAACTACACGACGGGCATTCCGATTCTGGGCCGCAGACGGAGGAACATGGTATGAGCGGATCAACTCTGAGAAAATACGGCGTATCGGCGACGATCAACTTCCAACTGGTTCAGCCGGATGGCGTGGACTTCGAGCCCGCCGCCACGTTCGCCGCCGGCGACATCAAGATCATGAAGGACGAGGGCGCCGAGGCCAAGACCACGAACCTACCGACCGACGAAGGGCAGGGCTATTCGCTCGTGTTGACCGCGACCGAGATGCAGGCGGCGCGCATCGTGGTCTACGTCGTGGATCAGACGGCCACCAAGGTGTGGCTCGACACCGCGATCGCGATCGAGACCTACGGCAACGCCAGTGCGCAGCACGCGTTCGATTTGGACACCGGCGAGCAACAGGTCGACGCTGTGAGAATCAGCGGGAGCGCGACGGCTGCGGACGATGTCGAAGCCAACATCGGCAACCTGGACGCTGCGGTGAGTGATGCGGTGACGACGTTGGATAGCGGCACGGCACAGGCCGGCGGGTCGAACACGATCACGCTTCGGTCTGGGGCGTCGAGCGTTGACGACTATTACAACAACGCGATCGTGGCGGTCGTCGTCGGAACGGGGGCCGGGCAGGGTGCGATTGTTGAGGACTACACGGGAAGTACGCGTGTGGCTCAGATCAGCACGTCGTGGGCGACGCAGCCGGACAACACGAGTCAGTACAAGGTCTTTCCGTTCGGGGCGGTTCCGGGGGCGACGGCGCCGACGGCGGGCCAGGTGGCCGATGCGGTTTTGGATGAAATGGTGTCGGGCCATCAGACGGCGGGTTCGCTTGGGGCGGAGTTGCACTTGTCGAAGGCGATGCTTGCGAACAAGCGCGTGCATACGGTGTCGACCGGCGTGGATCAGGTGATGGACGACGACGGTTCGACCGTGTTGCGGACGATGACCCCGACGGACGGGGGGACCGACACCATTGACGTGGTGCCGAGCTAGGGTGCACCGTTTCGCAGGAGTGTCAGGCGATGGCATCTGATTTGTTGACGAAGTGGCTGGTGCATTACGATCCGATTCACCGGGGGTATTCGCCGGCCGGTATTGCGAACGGGGTGAC
>JAJDDU010000094.1 GCA_029260155.1 Phycisphaerae bacterium
ATCTTGTTCATCGCGCCGCTTGACATTCTTCGTCGTTCCGTGTTTGGTAGCCATCGGGCTCCTCCTGTAATAAGGGTCTTTTCAACAACCCGGAGGATGCCCCACCTTTCCATCAATTTCCACAAGATCCCAGACTACCTCTGTCCATCGGGTTCAAGAAGTGTATGATGGGTCGCTGCGGATGCGGCGGCTCAAACCATGACCGGACCGAGTTGACCTGCGAGTATGGCGAGGACGAATGCGGTCCGTGTCCGAGTGGAGACGGCTGCAATATGGGAGGTTCCCAAGCTTGGTATTGCGACGACGGAGCGCCGCTATGTCGTTGCGCTGAAGTGGTCTTCCATGAGATGTCACACGCGTGCGGAGCACTGGATGGCTTTTCGGGTTCGATGAGTTCCTTGCGAATCGGGGAGTGGTTCTCGGAACAGTTCGGAAAGACTCCGGGTGTCGAGTGCGGCTTGAAGGCCCCCTGAGTGTGAAGGGTGATCCCGGGGCGGCCGATTGCGTCCCGCGTGCTACTGCGTCGAGATGACACTCTACAAGATCCCGCCCAACTGCGGGATCTTGTATTTCTTGCGGGGGCGTGTGAACGTCCCGCAGCGGAGATCGCTTCAGCGAACGTCTGGCGAACGCAGTCGAGATACAGAGTGCGTCCCAAGGAAGGGACGATTGCCACATTTGTTTGGTCCTTTGTTGCGAGGTTGAGACAGACGTATGCAGAATCCACGTTCACTCCGTACACAAGTCGTAGACAACGCACGGTTCTTGGTGCTTCTTGCGTGCGTTGTAGCCGTCCCGCAGATAATCGGTTGCACTTTGTGCGCAATCAACTTCCCTCCCAACAAGTCTGTGCGGGGCACGGTGATTGACGCTGAGACGCTCGACGCTTTGGTCGATGTGGCAGTGTCCGGGGCGACGGTGACCAATGGCGAAACGACGGGGTCGGGAGGTGCCCGCGTTGGCGTGCCTGTCGAGATCGAGCCCGACGGATCGTTCGAGTTGACGATATTCTCCCCCGACAGCGGGAGTGTGTGTGGCTCCATATTGGATTCTTCGATCATCGTCAGCGACACCACGCCGGATTTTCCGTCCCCGGACGAGATTCTCGTCATTGTCGGGCGCGACGCATGCGAACAGCGCATCGTGATAGAAATGACCGAGGAGACAGTGGTTGACCTCACCTTCCCCGACGGCATGATCGAGCTCATTGACCCGATCCTCGTGCCCCCTTGCCAGGAGTCCACCGAGACCGGGTCCGACGAAGCGCCATAGCCATCCGGAGCGACATCAGCGTCCGGGGGCGGCCCACGGCGTTAGCCGGTGGTTCGACGAACAGTTCGGCGAACGCAATCCGAACATCGAGTGCGTGCTGGGCGAGGGACGGTGGTAGAGTCAATTGAGTCCTCTTGGCGAGATTGAGACAGAAGTATGCAGAATCCACGTTCACTCCGTGCACAAGTCGTAGACACCGCACGGTCCTTGGTACTTCTTGGGTGCGTTCTGGCCGTTCCGCAGATACCCGGGTGCGGTCCGTGCGGGATTACTTTCCCTCCCAACAGGATTGTGCGGGGCACGGTTGTGGACGCTGAGACGCTCGAACCCCTGGACACGGTACTGGTGTCCGTGGGAACTGTGACCGACGGCGAAAACACCGGAGCGGGCGGTGCCCGCCGCGGCGGGTCCGTCGAGATCGCATCCGACGGATCGTTCGAGATGATGATAGAGTTCTTCGACAGCGGGAGTGTGTGCGGTTTCTTGTTGGATAATTCGGTCATTTTGAGCGATACCACGCCGGATTTTCCGGCCCCGGACAAGATTCTGGTCATCGTCGAGCGCGACGGGTGCGAGCAGCGCATTGATATCGAAATGAATGAGGACACGGTGGTCGACCTGAACTTCCCCGACGGCGTGATCGAGCTCATTGACCCAATCCTCGTCCCGCCTTGCCCCGAGCCCGCAGAGACCGCGACTGATGGGACGCCGTAGATTCCGGAGGTTGAAACGGGACGCTGCTAAGCTTGGGGGTTCAAGCACTTGTGGGAGAATGCGCGCTTCGATGACACTGCGGCGTTCGCGTCCCCCACCGCTGAAGCGATGGGCCACCCGCCGAGCGGAGTCGGCGCGATGCATCTGCTTGAATTGTCTACTCGTGTCGTAAAGCGTCGATGGGGTGGAGGATGGCGGCTTTGAACGCCGGGAGCAAGCCGAAGACGATGCCGACGCTGGCGGAGAACGCGAGTGCGAGTGCGACGGCCCATGGCGGCACTGCGATTTCGACCATGCTCGGATGCAATGACGCCACCGAGCAAATGCCGTAGCCGAAGACAACTCCGATCGCACCGCCCAACGTCGACAGCACCACGGCCTCTGTGAGAAACTGCGTCAGGATATCCCGCCGCCGGCCGCCGACGCTCTTGCGCAGCCCGATCTCGCGCGTACGCTCGGTGACTGAGACCAACATGATGTTCATCACGCCAATGCCACCGACGATCAGCGATATGCCCACGACGCCGGCCAACACGCTGGTGGCAGTCATCTTCACGCGCTCGAAGTCCTTCAGCATTTCGTCCTGGCGGAAGATCCGGAAGTCATTCGGATCGCCCGGCTCTAACCCGTGACGTGTTCGCAAAACGCGAGACATCTGCAGCGAGCACTCTTCCACCTCCTCTTCCGAGGTGGCTTCGACAATAAACGCCATGAACCGCGCCCAGAAAGGAAACATTTTCAGCGCCGTCGTGTGCGGGATGATGACCAGCCCGTCTCGGTTTTCGCCCAACTGACTGCCTTTGGATTCCAGAATGCCCAGCACCTTGAATCGCAAGCCGTTGATGAAGACGTAGTCGCCGATGATTTTGTCGTCACAGTGCAGCAGCTTGGGCACGTCAGGGCCAATGACACAAACATAGGTCGCATTGTCGACGTCTATGGGTCCGAAGAAGCGCCCCTTGTCCACCGTATAGTTTCGGATGCTCTGGAATTGCTCCGTGGCTCCACGCAGTGATACGGCGTCGATCTTCTCGCGTCCGAACTCGATTCCAACGCGGCTGAAAATGAGCGGCGAAATCCTGCGCACCTTGTCGCACTGTGCGCCGACCGCGCGAATGTCATCGACGTCGAGATTGATGCGCCCCAGCATCATGCCCCGCATGCCCGGCGGCTGTTGCGGGTGAACGAACATCATGTTGGTTCCGAAGCCGCGTAGCACATCGGTCACGAAATCGCCGAACCCTTGGACCATCGACACCACCGTGACGGTCGACGTCACCGCGATGATGATCCCCAGCGTCGTGAGCAGCGACCGTGCCTTGTTGGCCCATATCTGAACGAACGCGGTCAAGACGTTTTCCACATGCCGCGACGCAGCCCCGCCAGCCCACGCCCCCATCCGAAACGGCGCGGTGACGATTCCCATGGCAACGCGCGCCAACGCGCCTCGCCGATCGCTCGTCGTGTCAGGATGTGTCAACGAGTCAGCCA
>JAJDDU010000095.1 GCA_029260155.1 Phycisphaerae bacterium
TGACGGTGACGGATGACGGCGCGGGCTGCGCGACGCCGCCGGTTTGCTCCGTTTGCCCGGACGGCGTTTGCGACGGTGCCGAGGATTCGTGCAATTGCGCGGCCGACTGCGGCGCGCCGCCGTTGACCGAAACCGCCTGCACCGACGGGATCGACAACGACTGCGACACGTTCATCGACTGTGCCGACACGCCGGACTGCGATGCGGACCCCGCGTGCATACCCTGCGAGAAGACCTGCGACGCGGGATCCACGGACGAAGCTGAAGTGGACTGCGTCGATGACTACGACGACACGACCAACGGCGGTTGCAACTCGACGATACCGGTCTGGGGGTCGATCAGCGATGGCGAGACCGTTTGCGGTACGGCCGGGAACTTCCTCAACAATCTCGTGCCTTGCACCAGCAGCGCTGACTGCCCTGGGGGCGGTGTCTGCGGCGGTGTGACGCCGGGGATTTGTGATGATCCGGCGGACTCCCGCGATACCGACTGGTATCAGTTCACACTCGCCGTCGAGACTGAGGTGACGTTGACCGCCAACGGTGAATTCCCGATTCTCATCGGTCTCGTAAACGACGACGGCGGCGCCAATTGCGCCGGCGCGGCGTTCATCGAGAGTGCCACCGCGCTTGAGTGCGAAGTTGCCACCGTCACGAGCTGCTTGCAGCCTGGGACTTACTCGGCGTTCGCTTCGACCAGCGCCTTCACCGGCACTCCCTGCGGCGCCATCTACAACCTCACGATGTCGACCGCAGCCTGCCCGGCACCGCCGGCCAACGATCTCTGCGCGGACGCAGTCGCACTGGGCGCGCCCGCCAGCGGCGGCACGGTCAGCGACATCTCAACCAACGTCTCCGCGACGGATGACGCCACGGCGACCTGCGATACGACCGATGGCGGCACCGGTGTCTGGTACACCGTGATTGGTACGGGCAACACGCTCACCGCGACGACATGCAGCGCGACGACCGATTACGACACTAAGTTGACGGTGTTCTGCTCGGGCTGCGCGACGCTCAACTGCGTTGGCGGTGATGACGACGATCCGGCCTGTGTGGTCGCCGGACTGCAGTCGACCGTGTCGTGGTGCTCCGCGGCAGGTGTGGAATACCACATTATGGTACACGGCTTCAGTGGCGCCACTGGCAACTTCGAGTTGACGGTGACGGATGACGGCGCGGGCTGCGCGACGCCGCCGGTTTGCTCCGTTTGCCCGGACGGCAGTTGCGACGGTGCCGAGGATTCGTGCAATTGCGAGGCCGACTGCGGCGCGCCACCGTTGGCTGAGACGGTCTGCGATGACGGTCTCGATGATGACTGTGATACGCTCATCGACTGCAACGACCCGGATTGCACGGTCGGCACTGAGGTCGATTGCGCGGACGGTCTCGACGACGACTGCGACGGTGACACGGACTGCGCCGATGTCGATTGCCAGTTTGGCACGGAAATCGATTGCGGCGACGGTATCGACAACGACTGCGACGGTGGCACGGACTGCGCCGATGTCGATTGCCAGATAGGCACGGAAACCGATTGCACCGACGGGATCGACAACGACTGCAACGGGCTCACCGACTGCGCCGATCTAGCGCAATGCCCGTTGGTCGCGACGGAGACCGACTGTGGCAATGGTGCCGACGACGATTGCGACACGCTTGTCGATTGTGCCGACACCGTGGACTGCGACCCCGGGACTCTGCCGCCTGAGGCAAATTGCGACGACGGGTTCGACGACGACTGCGATACGTTCACCGATTGCGATGACACGGATTGCGTAGCCGATGCGGTCTGTCTGCCGCCGGTGAACGACGCTTGCGTCGATGCGCTCGCAGTGGGCGACGGTTCGTTCGGTTTCGACACGCGCTTAGCGACGACGGACGGTCCGGATCAGCCCGGCGTTCCGCCCGCAGGTTGCGAGGCGTTCGGCGAGACCAACGTCAACCTGGACGTCTGGTACGAGTACTCGCCCACTTGTGACGGTGTTCTCACCGCATCGACGTGCGGCTCGCCACTGGATACCAGAATCGCCATTTACGGCGCCAACATCCCCTGTACGCCGTTGGCTGGTGACTTGACTGACTGCAATGATGACTTCGACTGCCCGATCGGCGGAGCCCTGCAGTCCGAGCTCACCGCGTCTGTGGCGATCGGCGACACGTACCTAGTCCGCGTCGGCGGGTTCAGCGCCACGATCGGCGGAACCGGCACGCTGACCCTCAGTTGTGTCACGCCGGTTTGCGGCAACGGCATCCTCGAGCCGGGTGAAGCGTGTGACGACGGCAACACAGCACCCAACGACGGCTGTAACGCGTTGTGCACCGCGGTCGAAGGCGCATGCTGCGCTTCCGACGGGACTTGCCTCGAATTCCAGGAAGAAGCTGGTTGCGACGCCACGCCGGGTTCGTTCTATGGCGGCGACCTCGCAACCTGTTTGGCAGCTGCTTGCCCGACGTGCGGCGACGGCGTTGTCGATGCGCCCGAGACCTGTGACGATGGCGACACCGTCCCCGGCGACGGGTGTGATGAGTTCTGCCAGATCGAACCGCCGGCGAATGACGAGTGCACCGGCGCCACCGTGGTGACCGACGGCAGCACGCCGTACGACAACGCCGGCGCAACACTCAGTCCCGAGACTGTCTGCGATTCCGACATGCAGGATTCGGACTTGTGGTACGTCTACACCGCGACATGCACCGGAGTTGCCACGATCGAGGCCGGCTGCAACGACGCGGTCGAGCCGGACATGGTGCTCGAGGTCGATACCGGGCTGTGCGCGTCGCTTACGAACGTGGGCTGCGCCGATGACAACTGCGGTACGGGCAGCGGCTTTGCCTCGTTTGTCAACGTCCCAGTGGTACTGGGGAACGACTACTTTATCCGCCTGAGCGGATGGCAGGGCGGAACCGTCGACGGCACGTTGGACATCTCCTGCGCTGCGGCGCCGGGTGCCTGCTGTCTGCCGGATACCACCTGCCAGATCGTGGCGGATGAGGCCGCGTGCGATGTCCTCCTCGGCAGTTTCCTGGGATCCGCTACGGCGTGTGACGAGTGCTCCACTCCATGTACGACGGCGGCAGACTGTGCCGACCTCGACGGAGGCGGTATCACCGACGACGTATGCGTCTGGTGGGAGTGCGTTGCTGGAACGTGCACGGGCACGGACTTGGCCGTTCCGTCTGACATGGGTCAGGCGCTCGGCGATTGCATTCCGGATACGTTCTGCAATCTGGCTGACGCGCTGCATGCGTTGACCTGTTTCGCGGGCACAAACACCTGCGACGGCATCAACGTCGATGCGGGTCAAGCGCTCGGTGGTTGTGTGCCGGACGGCTTCTGCAACCTGGCTGACGCGCTGCATGCGTTGACTTGCTTCGCGGGCACGAACACGTGTGCGTGCGGACCGTCTCCGGATGGCGCGAGCGGTTCGACCGTTGGCGGTATCACGGGGCTGCATGCGGTGGCCGATGCTCGGTCGATCCAGCCCGGCAGCGAGGTGCAGGTCCGCATGTTCGTGGATCAGCCTCTCGACGCTTTGCTCGGTTACCAGTTGACGACCGTCGTGACTGGCGGACGCAAGGGTTCGCTGGAGTTGATGGACATCTCC
>JAJDDU010000096.1 GCA_029260155.1 Phycisphaerae bacterium
TCGGGTGACCCGCCTAACCACCCTATTTATAACGAGTTACGGGTGGAGAAGCAAGCGGTTTTAATTGGGCAGAGCCGGACTTGAACCGGCGACACACGGATTTTCAGTCCGTTGCTCTACCAACTGAGCTACCTGCCCGGAAATCGATCATCTTTGCCGGCTGCGTCGCACGTCACGGAAAACGAGTATCCGTGTCGCTCGGCCGCATCCAATCCGAAGTCTAGGACCAGCCCGTCCTATCGTCAAGAACGCCGGCGGCCGACAGGTCAAAGATGTTGCTGGCGCCGGCCAAACGCGACGACCTCATTCATGCTGCCGCTGCGAAAACCGCGTAGATCCAGCGTGACGTACTTATACCCGATTTCGCGGAACCGCTCGTCCAGCCGAGCACGGACGGCTGGTTCTGCCAACCGCGCCACCTGATCGGCGGGCACCTCGATGCGGGCGAGGGCGTTGTGGTGGCGTACGCGGCATTCCCGAATCCCCATCTCGTGCAGGAAGGCCTCGCCGGATTCGACCATCCGGAGCTTCTCGGGTGTGATGGACTCGCCGTATTGGACGCGGCTCGACAGACAGGGGCTGGCAGGCTTGTCGAACGTCGGAAGGCCCAGCCGCTTGGATAGCACGCGAATGTCATCCTTCGTCATCCCTGCTTCTGCCGCAGGGGCGTGTACGTTGTGCTCGGTCGCGGCTTGGATGCCAGGCCGCCAGTCGCTGGCGTCGTCCGCGTTGATGCCGTTGATCACCGCCTTGATACCGCGCTCCGTGATGAAACCAGCCATGTGTTCATACAGCGTGGTCTTGCAGAAGTAGCACCGGTTGGTCGGGTTGGCCAAGTAGTCGGCGTTGTCGAATTCGCCGGTGTCGATGATGACGTGCTCAGCCCCCACGAGTTCGGTCAACCGGATCGCCTCTTCGAACTCCGCTGTTGCGAGGCTATCGCTCTTGCCGGTGACCGCGGTGACGTTCTCGCGTCCCAGCACGTCCAAGGCGACTTTCAATACGAACGTCGAGTCGACTCCAGCTGAAAACGCCACGGCCACGTGCTCAAGCGAGCCGATGATTCCCTTCATCCGTTCGAACTTCTCATCCAGATTCGGATCAATCACTTCGTGTTCTCCATTTTGGAATCCGTGACCATCCTACCCATTCGAGCTGCTGTGAGCAAAGAATGCGGGGGCACGGTGCGTTGACGGCAAAACCTCGCGTGCGATTTACTCCTCAGTTGTGCGAGCGGATTACCTGAGAGCCTGCGTGATGTAATCAAGAAGGCGGTACGCGAGACCCGACTCGCGTGGTACGAGAAGACGGCTGTGGCGCGCGAGCCGGCCGCGGAAACCTGCGTCTCTGAACTGGCCGGTCGATTCGCGGGGACGACGAAGACGCGGCGGCGACTGGATTCTCTGGCCACCGCTCGACGACGCGCCGCAATTGTAGCGTACACCCGTCGCGCCGCTGTCACCTGCTGCGCCTGCCGACCGCAAACAATGTTAACCCGGCGAAGCTCATGACCATCGCGCCGAGGACGCCGTTGCCGCACAGGGTCGACAACAGGCCCGCCAACATGTTGTCGCCGGGGATGATTCCATCGTCGGCGCCGCCGATCTGCGCGAGCGCGAACTGGTTCTTCTTGACGATTTCTGGATCACCGCGCTCGCCAACCGTCGCAGACACGGCGACAGCGAGCTGATCGATCAGCGGCGCGGGGCCGAACAGCGGCGAGTCGCCGCGCCCTTCGATCACGACCTCACCCTCGCGCCCTGTCCCCGCGCCGAGGGTGAGCGTCCAGCGTGTCTCGTTGAATACGCAGTCAAGTTCGAGCGTGGCCTGCCGCTCGAGCGATTGCCCGTCGAGGTCGGGGTTGAACGCGAATTCCGGGTCGAGCGTCATCTCCTCAGGCGAGAGCGTCGTGTACAGGCGCGTCATGTAGGGGGCACCGTCAAGAACCGCGAGGTGTTCTTCGAGCGGCAGGACGACCGTTTCCAAGAGCTCCGTCGTGATGGCCGCGCGCGCCGCAGTGACGGTCGGTTCGCCAAAGATGCTGTTCAGCACGCCGGATTCTACGTAGTTGGATTCGTCGACGTCTTCCGGGAGCAGCAACTGCCGCCGGAGTATTTCGAGCACTTTGGTTTGCGGAAACACGCCGTTGAAGAACAAGTCCTGATAGAAAGTGGCGATGTCCACCTGATTGAGGCGGTCAATCTCGGCGCGAAACTGCGAAGCGTCGGGCAGTTGATCCAAAAACGCGAGATCGCTACCGGCGTAGTCCGTGGCGAATCCCTGGCCGCCGGCTTCGTCCATCGCGGAGGTGATCAGACCCTGGTAGCTGGCGTACGCATTGAACGAACCGCCGAACCAATTCAGCCGCGTGAGGTTGGGCTCGACGGCGAGGTAGTTGAGCGGAACGGCCCGCGCATTGCCGAGCATCCATACGATCACCCCCATGTTGGGTTCCGCAGCCACGGCTGTCAGGCGAATCGGGATCATCGGCTTGGCGCTCGTGTAGCGCATGATCAGCGGCTGGATGTCGCCGACGCCCTGATCCTGTCGAAGGCGCAGCGCCGCGAAGTTCATTCCTTCGGCGACATAGGGCGCGATCAGTTCTTCGCCTCGATCCGACAGATCGTAGTCGTGGTCCGCAAGCCACTGCGCCAGCGCCTGGGCATCTTCGCTGCTCACGACAACGATTTCGAAAGGCCCGACGTCCTGCTGCTGGAGAATCTCGACGCCGTCATCGGCCGCGTTGTCGTTCGCCGCCGATTCCGGCGCAGCGGCAAATCCGCCGCCGAAGAAAAACGGGTCGAAGCACTCTTCCCCATCGATCGTGAGGTTGAACTGAGGCCTGGTCGCGAATTCGAGCGGCTGAAACACCAGATCGCTGCCGACCGACAACTCCGGAATCCCAGGCACGGGCACCACCCATGAGAAATCCTCCGCCGTCCCCTGATACTGGATGAGGATGGCGGCCGTCACCTGGTCACCGTCCTGCCGAAAGATGATTTGCTCGCCAGCTTGGTTGATCGGAAGCTGCTGGCAGAAGAACCCGCCGCATGCCCAGGCTGTCCCCGCGCCCACGCCGGCCGTTACCACGGCGATCAGCCCTACCACC
>JAJDDU010000097.1 GCA_029260155.1 Phycisphaerae bacterium
TCGGCGAGCAACTGAAGAAGCGTGGTAGTTTTCGCCGGATCCTCAAGATGCGATGCGAATCGGCCATGGCTGCGGGCGCGAAGGGCGTGAAGATCAAGATCAGTGGACGACTTGGCGGCGCCGAGATGGCTCGTCAGGAGACACAGATTCGCGGTTCGATCCCGTTGCACACGCTGCAGGCGAATGTGCAATACGGATTGTGCCACGCCCGGACGAAGACCGGGACGATCGGCGTCAAGGTATGGTTGTTCCTTGGCCGGTACGGTGAAGAGATTGAATACGTTGATCAGCCGCAGGAGCGGCGCGGGCCGCGCGGCGGTGGTCGACGACTCAAGCGTGGCTAGAGGGATTTGGGGCTTTTCCCGGTGACGTCACCGGGGCATGGATCGACTCGGAGACTGTCTCATGGCGATGATGCCAAAGAGAGTAAAGTTCCGCAAATCGCAGCGCGGCAGGATTCGGCAGCGTGCGACGAGCGGGAATACCGTTGCTTACGGCGAGTTCGGCTTGCAAGCCTTGGATAGGTCTTGGATCACCGCCCGCCAGATTGAAGCTGGGCGCGTGGCCGCGACGCACTTTCTGCGTCGCGAGGGCAAGGTTTACATGCGGGTCTTTCCGCACAAACCGATCTCCGCAAAGCCGCTCGAAACGCGGATGGGCAAGGGCAAGGGCGACCCGGCGCAGTGGGTGGCATGTGTCCGCGAGGGAACGATGCTGTACGAGGTCGGTGGTGTCGAGGAAGGCATCGCTCGCCAGGCGATGGTGCGAATGGCATCGAAGATGCCGATTCGCTGTAGATTTGTAGTTCGCCGCCACGGCGGTGTTTAGGGTGAAGGTGACTGCGGTGAAGATCGGCGAAATCCGTGAAATGAAAACTGAGGAGTTGCACGCCGAACTGGAGCGGCTTCGCCGCCACCTTTTCGACCTGCGGGCTCAGGCGGTGACGGAGAAGCTCCAGAATCCCAATCAAGTTGTCGGCGCGAAGCGCGACATCGCGCGCACCCTCACGGTGATGCGTGAGCGGGGCGAGACGGGGATCGAGCAGCACCTGCACCATATGGAAGCCGTGATGACGCGGCAGACGCGACTGTGACGGTCGGGTCGGTGACTTTGCAAGAATACGAGAGTGTTTGGCGTCCATGGTAACAGCGATCGAAGCGACAAAAAAAGCGTCGGGCGAACGACGCACGCGTAAGACCCGGGTCGGTGTCGTGGCCTCAAATAAGAGCGAGCAGACACTGAAAGTGGTGTGCGACTATTCGGTGAAGCACCCGAAGTACGGCAAGTACATGCGTCGCCGGACGATTATTCACGCGCATGATGCAAAGAACGAAGCCGAGATCGGCGACCGAGTGGAAGTGACGGAGTGTCGCCCGGTCTCGAAGACGAAGAATTGGCGGCTGGTGCGTGTGGTTTCCCGTGCGTGAGACACGGTTGGAGGTCGTACCCTCTAAAGGGTTGAAGTAGCCATGATACAGATGCAGACCGTGGTGAACGTGACGGACAACACCGGCGCCAAAGAGGCCCAGGTGATTACCGTGCTCGGCGGCAGTACCGCCCGCCGCGGCAAGAAGCGGCTTAAGACCGCGAGCATCGGCGACATTGTCGTTGTGACAGTGAAGAAGGCGTTGCCCAACAGTGATTTCACGGGTGGGGCGAGTCGCAAGGACCGTGCGACGCGGCGTAAGGCGAAGGCGGTCGTCGTTAGGACGAACCGAGCCAAGCGTCGACCTGACGGCAGTTATGTGCGGTTTGATAGCAACGCGGTCGTTCTATTGGACGCCAATGGGGAGCCGCGCGGTACGCGGATCTTCGGGGCAGTGGCGCGTGAGCTTCGCGAACAGGGATTCATGAAAATTATCTCGCTCGCTGAAGAGGTTGTTTGATATCGAAGTTCCGGCCGCTATTGGTCGGTGACGTTTTTTCGACGGGCGTATGTGATGGCCTGCAAGATTAGATGTAACGACATTGTCGAGGTGATCAGCGGGGACCATAAAGGTGCCCGTGGCAAGATCCTGCGTCTGGACCCCGGGCGCGGTGTCGTGTTTGTCGAGGGTGTGAATCTGGTGTACCGGCACGTTCGTCCGTCGCGGCGAAATCCACAAGGCGGACGCTTGCAGAAGGAAGCAGCCATTCACATCTCCAACGTGCTCCCCTTCGACCCTAAAGCGGGTCGTGGCTTGAGGGTGCACTTTGAGATGGATCGCGATGGATCGGGCAAGGTGACGGGAAAACGACGTGTCAGTTCAGCTGGCACGGTGCTTGGTGTGGTGTCGAAGGTCGACGACGCGCCGTAACAACGGGACGGGTGCACAGATGGCACGTTTGATGGAACGGTACTTCAGCGAGATTCAGGGCACGCTGTGCGAGCAGTTGGGTGTCAAGAACAAGCTGGCAATCCCTCGGCTTACGAAGGTCGTGGTCTCGATGGGGTTGGGCAAGGCGATTTCGGAAAAGAAGCGCCTCGAGGCCGCCACAAAGGATTTGACGATTATTACCGGGCAAAAACCTGCGGTTTGCAAGGCCCGTAAGAGTGTATCTAACTTTAAGCTCCGTGAGGGGTATGAAATTGGTGTGAAGGTGACTCTTCGTGGCCAGCGGATGTACGAGTTCGTTGATCGCCTGATCAACGCAGCCGTGCCGCGTACGCGCGACTTCCGCGGTTTGAGTGCGACCAGTTTTGACGGTCACGGCAACTACTCGATGGGCATAGGCGATCAGACGATTTTCCCCGAAATCGACCTTGACAAGATCGAGTTTTCTCAGGGTATGAACGTCACGTTTGTGACGACAGCCCGCAGTGACGCCGACGCGCGTGCCCTTTTGGGGATGATGGGCATGCCGTTCCGGACGACAGAGGAGGCGCAGTAGAGCTAACATGGCGACGACTGCATGGATATACAAATCGAAGCAGCCCCCGAAGTTCAGCACGCGAAGCGTTCGGCGGTGTGAGCGCTGTGGGCGGGCCCGGGCCGTCTATCGAAAGTTTCGTTTGTGTCGGATTTGTTTTCGGGAGCTGGCGCACCAGGGCATGATACCGGGGTGTAAGAAGGCCAGTTGGTAGTGCGCGAGGCGCCGTTGGTCGGCGCCCGCTGGACGACGATTTCGCGAGAGGTTTGGCGAACGATGTGGAGCGACCCAATCGCTGACATGCTGACGCGCATCCGCAACGGTGTGCGGGCGGGCAAGACCGAGGTAAAGATACCGTCTTCGAAGGTGAAGGTCGGCATCGCGGAAGTGCTCAAGAGCGAGGGCTACGTACAGGACTACGACGTGATTGAAGACGCGCGTCAAGGCCTGCTTCGTGTCACGCTCAAGTACAGCCGTTTCGGCGAGCAGGTGATTCACAAGATTGGTCGGGCATCCCGTCCCGGACGTCGGCTTTATGTGGGCCTTGATGGTCTGCCCAAAGTTTTGGGCGGGCTTGGGATTTCGGTTGTATCGACCAGTCAGGGCGTGCTGAGTGATCGTGAATGCCGCCGGCGAGGTGTTGGTGGCGAGTTACTGTGCACGGTCTACTAGAGACTGGATTGTAGGGAATTCGAGTCTATGTCGCGGATAGGCAAAAAACCGATAGCGGTCCCCAACGGCGTGAGCGTCGCCGTCAGTGGGCGAGACGTTAATGTAAGCGGCCCGCTGGGCAAGCTCAGTTGGTCGGTTCCGGCGCTCATTGCGGTGGGCGCATCGGATGATAAGAAGTTCGTGCATGTGACGCGGGAGTCGGATCGCAAGGAATCCAGCGCGCTCCATGGTCTTTCGCGGGCGCTGATTGCAAACATGGTCGAGGGCGTCAGTTCGGGATTCCAACGGCGACTTGAGGTGTACGGCACGGGATACAGTTGTGAGGTCAAGGGGCGTACGTTCAACCTTAATTGCGGGTTCATGGGCCGTGGTGGGAAGAACAAGCCTCAGTTTGAGCTCGACATCCCGGAAGGACTTGAGATTATTGTTGAGGTTGCTGCGGCCAGGGGCGACAGCGATCCGGCCAAGTTTCTGGTCAAAGGCTGCGACAAGCAGGTGGTTGGGCAATTCGCCGCTGAGGTCCGTAAGATTCGCCCACCAGAGCCATACAAGGGCAAGGGCATTCGCTACGAGGGCGAGCACGTGCGTCGCAAGCAGGGCAAGGCGTTGGCTGGAAGATAGCAGGACGGCAACAGTTGTGGTGAACAGGGCGCTGGTTCGATGAAAGCAAGCAAAGTCAAACAGATGCAACGGTGGCGGCGGAAACGTCGGATCCGTAAGAAGGTGGCCGGCACCGGCGAAAGGCCGCGCCTGACGGTGTCGCGGGCTCACAAGAATATCTCTGCTCAGATCGTCGACGACGATCGGGGCGAGACGATCTGTGCGGTGTCCACATTAAACAAGGACGTGCGAGGCGAGGTCGCGTACGGTGGGAATGTCACGGCGGCTCGGCGGCTCGGTGAGCTCCTGGCTGAGCGTGCCAAGGCTAAGGGTATCAGCGAGATCGTCCTGGACCGAAACGGCTACAAGTACCACGGTCGCGTTAAGGCGTTTGCCGACGGGGCGCGTGAGGGCGGACTGAAGTTCTAAGCGGCGGGGCGTGTAACAGGCCGCGCCAACCGATGGAAAGACTGAAATAGTATGAGTCGCCAGCCAAGAAGCAATATTGTCAGCTCGCTCGATGGGACCGGCCTGGAAGACACGGTGGTGCGCATTTATCGTTGTGCGACCGTGGTCAAGGGCGGGCGGCGTTTTAGTTTTGCCGCTCTAGTGGTCGTAGGTGATCGCAAGGGGCGGGTGGGTATCGGCTACGGTAAAGCCCGCGAGGTTCCGTCGGCGGTGGAGAAGGGGCGCAAGATTGCGGCCAAGAATCTCAAGACCATAAAGCTGCGGGAGGGGACCTTGCCGCATCATACGATCGGAACGTCTGGCGCCAGTCGCGTCGTGATGGTACCGGCCAGCCCCGGAACGGGCGTCATTGCCGGCGCCAGTGTGCGGGCGGTGTTGGAGCTCGCCGGTGTTCATGATGTGCTGACCAAGAGCTATGGATCTAGAAACCCGAAGAATCTGGTGCGGGCGACCTTTGAGGCGCTGGGCGGCCTGTTCTCGGCTGACAAGATAGAGGAACTCCGCGGTGTGAAACTCGCGGGCTGAGGATTGCGACGATGGAACTTGCGGAAATCACGAAACTCGCCGGGGCAAACCGCAAGCGCAAGCGCGTCGGGCGGGGTCATGGAAGCGGCTCTGGCAAGACCAGCGGCCGGGGGCACAAGGGTGCTGGCTCGCGTGCCGGGTCAAAAAGCAATCGGGTGACCGAGGGCGGCCAGATGCCGATTTTTCGTAGGTTGCCGAAGCGCGGCTTCAGCAACGCGCAGTTTAAGACGCGATACTACGTCATTAATGTGCGTGACATCGAGCAGCGTTTCGACAGCGGCGCCCATGTGACTCCGTCTGCTCTGATCGATGCGGGTTTGGTGCGCAACAAGCGGTTCGCCGTGAAGGTTCTGGGAACCGGTGACATCACCAAGAAAGTGACCGTCGAAGCTGCGAAATTCAGCAAACAGGCGGTGGAAAAAATACAGGCGGTCGGCGGCGAGGCGCGTGTCATCGCAGCCGCGGCTGGGTAATCGAGGAACGATGTTTCGGACTTTTTTGAACATCTTCAGAATTCCCGAATTACGGAACAAGGTTCTGTTTACGGTCGGGATGCTGGCGATCTACAGGATCGGTTTTTTCGTGCCCGTTCCGGGTGTGAACCAGGAGCGTATGTCGCAGTCCACCGGACTTGGTGATCTGGGTGAGTATTTCGCCATGTTCACCGGCGGTGACCTTAGTCAGAGCACGATCTTTGGTTTGGGAATCATGCCGTACATCTCGGCTTCGATCATCTTCCAATTGCTGGTCACTGTCGTGCCGGCGCTTGAGAAGCTGAAGAACGAAGGCGAAGTGGGACGGAAGAAGATTCAGGAGTACACCCGCTACGCAACGGTGGGTCTCTGCTTGGTCCAAGCCGGCATTTGGATGCGGTATCTGCACAGCAATCAGTTCATTTACGCCCCGTTCAGAGGG
>JAJDDU010000098.1 GCA_029260155.1 Phycisphaerae bacterium
TATGCCCAGTTCAAGGGCTCGCCGGACACGAATCCGGTGTGTTCCTGGCTGACTCAGGGCAACCTGAACGATGACGAGCACATTGACATCGCAGACTTCACGATCCTGGCCGGTCAGGTTCTGAACTTCGCCGGTACGAACTCGCCGTGCGAGGGTCCGAATGCTCCGCCGAACAGCTTTCATGCTGACCTGAACGGCGACGGGTGGGTAACTCTGGCCGACTTCACGTTCGTGGTGCTCAATTTCTTCGACGCTTCGAAAGACCCGTGCGACGTGATCTGCAACCCGGGGTTGGCGTCCAAGAAGGAGGGGCCGCGCAGCGACATCAGCGTTCGTGAACTGGTGCGCATGGGTCTCGGCGATTTTGTTGGTGCAGCCGATGTCAACAGCGACGGCCGTGTGAATCTCGCGGACATGGTGCTGTTTATGGAAGTGAATGCACAAGGAGCCATCGACCGCGATCTCGCTGACGCGCTTTCGAAACTCGCGCCCGAAGGAGCACGCGACGAGCAATCCTCAGGATTGCGCTAACAGGTTTCCGCAGACACCGGCGATGTGAGCACCGGCAAGGAACGATCCCCGGCGGGGCGGCGGATGGCTGCGCGCAATCGGGACAGCGGCTTCGTCGTGCGTACCGTCAGAATCGAGCGCATGGCGCGCAGACTCATCTTGACGTCCTCGATATTGCGCCACTGCACGAGACGCCGCATCAGATACCGAGGCCGGAGATAAAACTCCCGATACGCCGTGCGGTACATGAGATTGACGTCTGCGTTCGACACCGTGGGCAGCTCCATGATTACCTTGGCTGCGTCGAAATCACGCCAGTCGTCGGTGAGCAAGTACTCGTTTCGCTTGGCCCAGTCGTACAGAACCGTCCCCGGCAGCGGCGCCGTGATGTTGAACATCGCAATGTCAGGGTTCAGCGCCTTGGCGAAATCGATCGTCTTGCGCATGCTGGCCACCGTTTCGCCCGGGTTGCCGAACATGAACGTCGCCCGAACCGAAATCCCCGCCTTCTGCGTCATCCGCACAGCCTCGCGCGTACGCTTCAGGTCGATGTCCTTGCGGATGTTTTTCAGCACCGTCTCGTCGGCCGATTCGACGCCGTAGAGGATTTGATGACACCCAGCCGCGTGCATCTTCTTGAGGAGCGACTCCGTGACACAGTCCGACCGCGCGAAGCAGGACCACGTAAGGTCGATCCCGCGATCCACGATCATGTCGCAAAACGCAACCACGTTTTGCTTGAAAATCGTAAACGTATCATCGTAAAAGTTGACCTCGCGCACGCCGTACGCAGACTGAAGCCTCTCGACTTCGTTGACGATGTTGACCGCCGAACGCGTGCGTAGCGTGGTCTCAGCCGACGTGCAGAACGTACACTTGCCAGGGCACCCGCGCGTGCTCATCATCGCAACCGACGGCACGCGCTTGTATGATCCCACAGAAGGCCGGTACTTTTCGAACGGCGTCAGATGGTAGGCTGGCATCGGTAGCGCATCGAGATCCATGATCGGATCGCTCGCCGGGTTGTGTACCACCCGCCCGCTCACGCGATGGGACAAACCGCGGATGGAGCGAATCGGCTCGCCCTCGACCAACTGCGTGAAACTGTACTCTCCCTCGCCACGAATGACGTAGTCTATGTTGCGATCTTCGAGCACGTCGCCGGGCACGACGCTGCCATGCGATCCGCCAATGACGACCATCGAGTCAGGTGACACCCGCTTGCAGATCGCCGCCACACGCTGCGCACGCTGGATCTGCGCGGTAACCGACGTGATTCCCACAAAACGCGGCTGGTATTCGCGAACGAACCCCTCGATCTGTTCGAAAGACAGATCCTCAACGATTGCGTCCCGAACGCAGACACTGTGCCCGCGCGATTCGCAGTAGGAGGCCACGTACAGCAGCCCCAGAGGCGGATAACGACCGCCCGTCCCCTTCGCAAGATGTCCATCTTCCACCCCCCACGGCGGTACGATCAGCAATGCATCCATGCGTACACCCCTGAAGGGCCGATGTCGCGGCCCGAATACTTCTGATGCCCGAACTCCGGACCGCATCTGTCGGCCCACTTCCCATATCGTCCTTAAACAAGCACCAATGTTTGCAAAAACACGGCCGCACGGCGCACCGTCGACCCCGGAGGATTGCCGCCAACCCCGCTTCTGAGGCCTCTATTGGCATTGTTGGCCCTTCTTCGCTATTCTAATGGCAGCCTCGCTCGTTGCGGTGTCGGGGCACTGCAGGTCTTGGCGACCCGCAGCCACCCCATCAGAGAGCCAAGGCGGGAGTATCGAGGAATGCCCACACAGCATCCGTCAAAAGCCAAGGTTTGCAGAGTTTGCAGCGAAGATTGCTCTGACCGACCCCGTACAAAAGACCGCGCCGGCAATTACTATTGCAAAGGCTGCTACGAACAGGCGACGCAGAAGAAAAAACAGGTCAAGGCCCCCAAGCCGGTACCGCCCCCGCTGGCTGATGCCCAAGACGACAGCCTAGGCCTCCTCTCGGATCTGGCTGCCCACCAAGCCAGTGCGCCCCCCAATGAGGCGAACGCGGATACGTGCGAACACTGCAACGAGCCACTCCCTAAGGGCGCAGCACTGTGCATGAACTGCGGCTTCAACCGACAGACCGGCCAGCGGGTCCTGGCAGCCGCGTCGCCCACTGCCAAGGCGCCGAGGGGCGGCGGCGGAGCGTCCAACGCCATGGAGATGCTCAAGCAGCCCTGGGTCGCCTTCGCCGTTCCCATGGTTGTGCTCGGCGCGCTGTTCATGGTCGCACAATCCGACCCCGAGGCTGCGTTGCTGTTCCTCGGCCCGCAGGCAATCTTCGCACTCGTTGTTACGATCTTAGTGCTGATCCGGGCCTTTGGGGAAGGCGTTGGCACTGGGTTCCTCACTCTTTGTCTTCCGTTCTATGTGCTCTACTACGTCTTCTCAGTCAACGAAAGTCCGCACCTCAAGGCTCTTTACGGAGCAACCATTCTGACGACAGTGGCTGTTTTCTTCGTTCCGGGTTTCGACTTACAACCGGAATTCTGATGCATTCGACAGCTCTGGGCATCGAGTCTCACGCAACCGGACCGCTGTGGGGGCGGCAAAGCGTGGCCGTTGCGTGGTCCGTGTTGGCCTTGGCCGTTGTCCACCCGCCGCATGGACTGTCGATTCCCATCTGCTGGCTGCGCGCCAGCTGTGGCATCCCATGCCCTGGCTGCGGAATCACGCGTAGCCTGAGTTGCGTGATGCGCGGGCTGTTCTCCGAAGCGTGGTCGTACAATCCGTTCGGAATCGCTTTCGCGATCATCTTCGCCGCCATCGCCGCCGTGAGCGTGTCGCCCACGTTCCTTCGCCAGCGCCTACAGATCCGCATGCGCCGCGTCAGCACACTGACGAACGCCATCTACCTGATTCTCGTTGCATCGTTCGCGGGCTACGGGCTTCTGCGAGGTCTGTTCCACGTCCTTGCCCGGTAGTGGTTCACTGCCCGTCCGAGGCCTCCATTGGCATCGTTGGACCTTTCTCGCTATTCTAACGGTAGCCTCGCTCGTTGCGGTGCCGGGGCACCGCAACTCTCGGCGATAAGCAGCCATCCCATCAGCGAGCCAAGGCGGGAGTATCGAGAAATGCCCACACATCATCCGTCAAAAGCCAAGGTCTGTAGGGTCTGCAGCGAGGATTGCTCTGACCGACCGCGTACAAAGGACCGCGCCGGCAATTACTATTGCAAGGTCTGCTACGAACAGGCGACGCAGAAGAAGAAACACGCCAAGGCCCCCAAGCCGATACCGCCTCCGCTGCCTGCTACCCAAGACGACAGCCTAGGCCTTCTTTCGGGTCTGGCGGCGCACCAGACGAAAGCGCCGTCCCTGAAAACAGAGGCGGATCGGTGTGAGCATTGTGACGAACCACTCCCTCAAGGCGCAGCGCTGTGCCTGAGTTGCGGATTCAACCGAAAGACCGGCCAGCGCGTTCAGGGGGCATCTTTGCCTCCGGGCAAAAAAACGCGAGACGTCGCGAGCGAACTATCCAACGAACCCTCCTTCGGAGCCGCCGCGATTCTCGCGCCGGTGCGCCCTTCAGGTGTTCGGCCGTACTTTCAGGATCTCCTGGCCACTCTGATGTTCCCAAAAAAATTGGGCAGCCTGATCAGCTTCATCGTCATGTGGATCGTCCTGGTACTCGGTTCCTTCGGCGCGCATGTGCCCCTCTTCGGATTCGTGATTGTCTTGATGGCCGCTGGTTGGTACGCCGCCTATCGTCTCGCGATTCTGGCCTCCGCGGCTGCCGGGGAAGAGGAAGTCTCGATGCTCAGCTTCGAAGACGGCGTTGCGGAGGGCATTGTCTATCCGCTGTTCAGGTGGGTCGGCACCTGGGCCGTCGCTTTCGCACCGTTCATCGTCTTCGCGGTCACGGTCGGCGGGATGCAACTGAACGCACTTCTGAACGGCGTGTCAGGGCTTCTGGCCGCCGGCGGCATCGTTGCGGCAACGTTGGCCCTCGTCGCCCTCGCGCTGTTCCTCTGGCCGATGTTCGTTCTGTGCGTGTGCTTGGGCGGTTTCTCATCGCTTGTGCGTATCGATCTCATCCTACGCAGCATCATTAGGTTCTCCTCCCAAAAAGTTACTGACCTAACCCCTTGAAAGACAAGGACATCGGCTCTCCGTAGGCTAATCGGGTGTTTTGACGAACTCCGTTTGGCCTGGAAGGAGAAGCACGAT
>JAJDDU010000099.1 GCA_029260155.1 Phycisphaerae bacterium
TCCTCCTGCATGTAGTACATCCTGTTCTTGCGTGCGCGGTTCTTGATCTGATTCATGGGGGCGCCCTCCGCGATCATTTGACGGATTTGGTCGTCGATGGCGAGCACTTCGAATACGCCGACCCTGCCTACATACCCTGCCCCCTGGCAAGCTTGACAGATGATTTCCCGTCCCTTGCGGTCGAAGACTGGCTCGGTCGGCGGCCGATGGAAATTCTCGATCTTGTCGACCGGAATGTTGGCCTTTTTCAACAGCGTTTCGTCCGGTTTGAACGACTGACGGCAGGACGCACACAAGACGCGTACCAGGCGCTGACATATCACGCCGACGAGGCTGGTAGCAACCAGTTTCTTGTCCTCGCCGTGCTCGATGAGCCGCGAAAGTGCGGTCAGGACGTTCTTGGCCTCGAAGGCCATGTAGATTTTTCGATCGCCCTGGGCGGCGCGCATGGCGATTTGTGCGGTCTCAGGGTCGGGGCACTCGCCCACGCCGACAATGTCCGGCTCGCGACGCAGGACGCTCTGCAACTGCCGCGCGAACGTACTGCCCTCGGAGGCACCGCCGAAAAGCACCTGCGTGATGTTGTCCAGTTCATAGAGCACCTTGCTTTGGAGCAAGTGGATGTTCTGCATGAACGCGTCGTGCCTGCGAAGGACCGCATACTGCGTGGTTGTGACACCGCTGCCTTTGACACCACCGATAACGACCAAGCCCCTCGGCTCGGCGATGAGCTTTTTGACGAGCTCCAGGCGCTGCGCAGCCAAGCCAAGATCCTCCAAACGCCTCTTGCTCGCGTGCTGCTGCACTTTGAGTCGCAGTCGTTCTCCGGTTCTCGACCCCGAGGTAAGCACGTTGATCCGCCCGAGGGCATCCGCGTCAGCGAGAAGGCCTGCGAACACGTGGCCATCCTGAGGCCTGCGAATCTCCTCCGGGTTGAGCCCGGCGAGCTCTTTGAGGTAGAGAAGCGCCCGTTGGGCGTCTTCGAGGCTGAGTACGTCGCTTCGCTCGGAAGTAACGCCGTCGATTCGATAGACCACGCGGACGTCGTCGCTGCCGAGAAGCAGCTCGGCGTCAGAAGCCCGCCGCCAGAGGACATCAAAAATGAGTTCCTGAAGGATCGAGTAAACCTCAAACGCCTCGCGATCCTGGGGCCTGCCGACAATTTCGCCCTCATGGCTGTTCAGGTGTACGCGCTGGCCGCGATCCAGCTTGGCGGTGTCCACTTGCTTTTCGCGTGCAACCAAGCGTTTGGCGTGCCCGGCGGTGAGAACGCGTCGATCGCGAACCACTCGCCCGTTGCGATGCAACACGTAGGTCATGTGCGATCCCCCGGCGAGCAGAATCCAGAACGCCAGCCCGAGAAAGAAGGCATTTCCGGCCCACGGGATCAGAAACAGGACTGCCAGGCCCGAGAGACCGCCACCGAGCGTGATGAGGTTCCATCGCTCTCGCCGAGTCTTGACGTATTCGGCGTCGCGGTCCACCCACTGGGCGGTGAGCGACCAGCCGACGAAACACACGAACACGAGCCCAAGCTTGAACAGGTTGAAGTGGCTGCCCGGAGCGGGCATTTCCGCCAAAAACGCGTAGTCTACCATGGGGAGCATCTTAGCCGCAGAGGGCCATGCGCCAAGCACGACGCCCCTGACCGCAGGACATCCGCCAATCACCGCTCCCCTTTTTTCCGGGTCGCCGCACAACAACGAAAAGGAGTGCTTCGCCGGTTTGAGAGCCGGGGCGCGGCACTGAGTCAGATGCCCCCGAGCGAATTCGATCACCTTCGCTTCACCGCTGAGCACAGAATCGAAGCCTGCCGGGGCGAATTCAGACAAGCGGTTGCCGACCGCGCAGGGCGAGTTGGCGTCGATCGCCCTTACGGGTACAGTGCCGCGCATGTCATCTTCACCGGCCCGCATCTGTGGCACAACCTGGATTCGCCGGAAGACATGGCCAAAGCCCCCGAAAACACCCTGCGGGACGGTTTCGATCGTCGATCTGTTCTGCGGATGCGGAGGGCTCACGCTCGGCGTGTGGGAGGCGGCACGCGCCAACAAGCGAAAACTGAAAATCAAACTCGCAGTTGATACCTGTGGCGACGCGCTTGCCGTGTACCGAGCGAACTTCGACGTCACCAAGACCACGGCTCGGGAGATCGACATCCGCAAAGTGTTCCCTGGAAAGCTGGGTTCACGCCTACAAGTTGTCGAACAGGCAGCAGTCCGAAGGGCAGGCAAGGTCGATATTCTCGTGGCAGGCCCGCCGTGCCAAGGACATTCGGACCTGAACAACCACACACGTCGTAAAGACCCGAGAAACGACCTGTACTTGCGGGTCGTCCGCGCGGCCGAAGTACTGAAGCCCCGAATCGTACTCATTGAGAACGTAGGCCCGGTCATTCACGACCACTCGAACGTCGTGGCGATCAGCGTCACGACGCTGCGATCGATCGGGTACGCAGTCGAGACCCGGTTTGTGCGGGCTTCAGCACTGGGGTTGCCGCAACGCCGCAAACGCCACATTCTCCTCGCCGTCCGAGATACCAACTTCGACGTCGCCGCCGCTTTCCCGACCGATTGTCAACAGCCAGTGGCTGTCTGGGACTACCTCGCCGACATTGAGGATGAACCGGATCGCCGAACTGAGATGTTCCACACACCATCGCGCATGACGCCGCGCAACCGCGGGCGTGTGGAATACCTTTTCAAACACGATGTGTACGACCTGCCTAACGAACACCGCCCGCCGTGTCATGAGAATGGCCATAGCTACATATCCATGTACGGACGCTTAAGGGAGGATCAACCCGCCCAGACAATCACCACAGGATTCGGCTCTATGGGCCAAGGTCGATTCGTCCACCCGACGCGCCCACGCGTCATCACACCCCACGAAGCCGCGAGAATCCAAGGCTTCCCGGATTTCTTCGATTTCTCGGCGGTTAGCACACGGAGGTCTCTCCAGAATCTGATTGGGAATGCCGTCCCTCCGCTGATGTCCGCACACGTCATCGATAACGTAATGAACCACATTGGGTAGAGGTGCATACATGTCCAAGACACCGGCCGAGCTGTTCAAGGTGACCCCCGAGGAGCAGAGGCGCGCCGAGAAACAGATAAGACAGACTCAACGGGATGTCGAATTCAATATTCGCGACTTTCCCATCGACTACCTTGTGGGCAAGTTTCGGGAAGATCTGTATTACATCCCAGACTACCAGCGCGAATACGTATGGCGCATGAGCAACCGGTGCGCCTTCATAGAATCCCTCATCCTCGGTCTGCCGATCCCGATGATGTTTTTCGCGGAGATGGACGATGGGCGGTTTGAAATCGTCGATGGTGCTCAGCGCATGTACACACTTGTGAGTTTCATGGATGATGATCTCAAGCTAACGGGCTTGGACAAAATCGACACGCTCAATGACTTCTCCTATTCAGACCTCCCGACACCCCAGCAGCGCAAGTTTTCGAGTCGGCCACTTCGGATCGTTATCTTGGAGGAGAGAACGACTTTCGACTTGCGCTACGAGTTGTTCAAGAGGATCAACACACGGGGCGAAAAAGCCAGAGCGAGTGAAGTCCGAAGGGGTGCCTATCCAGGTCCGTTCATGGACTTCCTCCAGCGCGTCTCACAGGATCCACTCTTTCTCAAACTCTGCCCGATCAGTGAGGTCATGCGCCGACGGCGTGAACCCACGGAATTGGTTCTGCGTTTCTTCGCCTACTCTGATCGCTACAAACGCTTCCGTCATGCGGTAGGCAAGTTCCTGGACAGTTTCGCGAACGAGCATCAGCAGGGTTTCGATATTGAGAGAATGGAGCGAGAATTCTCTAACATGCTTCAATTCGTGGGCAAGCATTTTCCGCACGGATTCGCGAAGGGGTCGAACGCGCGGTCAGCGCCACGAGTGCGATTCGAGGCAATCTCTGTTGGTGTCAACCTCGCGCTCCGTGAGCAGCCTGACCTGGTGCCAGGGTCGATCAAGTGGCTCGATTCAGAGGAATTCGATAAGCACACGACGACACATGCCAGCAACTCACGCCCCCGAATGCGAGGTCGGATCGAGTTCGTCCGCGACCGCCTGCTCGAAGGGGCGAGGGAATGAAGGACGTGCTCGACGATTTTGACGAGCGCGTAGGGGAGATCGATACCTACTTCGAGTCCCTTGAAGACCTTGAACAGCCCAATGCAAGGCTTGTGTTCGAGCTCGATCACCGAGATCTTGAAAAGGGAATCGACAGCGAGTGGGTGAAGACTCTGAAGGCCACGTCGTTCTTGTTGATCTACAACCTCGTCGAAGCGGGGATTCGGAGTGCCCTCGGCTCGCTCTATGAGACAATGAAGCGTGAAGAATGCAAGTGCGAGAATCTTCGTGAGGAGGTTCGGTCAGTCTGGATCGATCAGCAGTTTCGGGGAATAGACCGGCATTCAGCATCGCTTTGGACATACCAGGAGGCAGCGAAGAAGCTAGTCTCCCACGTGGTGAATCAAGTCGTGGTCGCAATGGACTCCGAGCTTCTTCCAGCGGCAGGTAATCTAAATGCAAAAAACGTAAGGGAAATCTGCCATCGCCTCGGAATCCCGGTGGCAACACCGCCAGACGCTCTGGGTGGTGCCGACCTCGCAAACGTGGTTACGCAGCGAAACAACCTTGCCCATGGTAACTTGTCGTTTCGTGAGTGTGGCAGGGACTATTCCGTGGACCAGTTGCGCGCGACGAAGGAGCAGGCTGTCGTCTTCGTGAGGGGCATTTTGGAAAACATCCAGAGATACATCACGGAGAAAGCGTACGTTCTGTAGAGAGGGAACTGCAGCGAATGGGCATCGTTTCGCCAGAGCAGCGCTCGCGTATGATGGCAGCGGTTCCGCAACGGGATTCCACGCCGGAGTTGATCGTTCGGCCGCTGGCGCACGGTATGGGCTGCCGCTACCGCCTGCAGGTCCGGACTTTGCCCGGAAGCCCCGATATCGTCTTCCCCGCTTGCGGAGCGTGATCTGAGTTCATGGTTGCGTCTGGCATCTACATCGCCGCAAGCGAGCGACGACAACCTCTCCGGGCGAATCCCGCTGCAGGTTTCGTGACGAAAGTGCTGACTACGCGGGAAAACCCGGCGGCGGCCCGGACGCCACCGTCGCGAACAACGACGATCCTGGTATGATTTCGGTGCTCAAGAACCGGACGATTCGTCGGCGTGGATCACGGGTGGAGAGACGGGCAATGGGAGATTTCGGCGGAAAGGTCGGTGCATGAAAGCCCTGCTGGGATTGTGTGTCGTCGGAAGTGTGATCGCGGGAACAAGTCTCGGTTCGGACGGCCCACGCGATCCACGGCGACCCTTGATCGAGTATCGCGACGCGGCAAAGTACGAGATCAACCACCGCATCACGTTCACCAATCACGACGTCACCACCATGACTTCACTGGAGCTAAACCTGCCCGTGCCGACGGACTGGGCGGAACAGAGTATCACGGGTTTCAGAACACGCGGACACAAGCCGTTTCAGCTCAGGGATCAACGCACACCGGGCCGGCTGGTCCGCAGCTTCGATCCCCGGTCGCTGCCCGGACCGGGCGAAAGCACGTTCCTGGAAAACAAGTACCAGTTGGTCTGCCGAGAGATCCGCACCGACAAGAAGAGGCTCGCAGCCATGGACCACGCACGGTACGACACTCGGGCGAGGGACTACCATCTGTACACCAAAAGCGAGAAGCTGTTGGAAGCTGACGACCCGGCGATCGTCGAGATTGCGTCGCGTCTAAAATCCGAAACGGACGGCCCGTACCATTTTGCCAAAGCGGCCTACGACTTCACCATCGAGCACATTACCTACACGACACCGTCGCCGGCTTGGGGTGCTTGCGCGGTTCTCGAAGAGGGTAAGGGTGACTGTGGACAATACGCAGCACTGTTTGTGGCGATCTGCCGTGCCGGAGGTGTTCCTGCCCGACCGGTCGCGGGAAGTTGGGCCCACGGTGTCAACCAATGGCACTGCTGGGCGGAGTTTCTACTCACCGGTGTCGGTTGGATACCCGTCGACCCCACTGCCGGGCGCAAGGGCTCCTCGCAGCACGACTACTACTTCGGGAATCTCGACAACAATCGCCTCGCTCTGGTCAAAGGCTACAACATGTCGTTCTGGACCAAACGGGGTAATCAAGACCACGGGTTTCTGCAACCGGGCACCTACTACTGGCACTTCGGACCTGGGAGCCCAGGACGCCGCGTGACGTGTGAGATGGAATTGCGTGGCATCAGGCTCGAATCACCCCGATAGCGGCAAGTCTCAGGTTGAAAAGACGCCCCTGCTTTGACTACAATCGAGGCTCGGTCTGTTGCCAATCGTGCAGATTAGAAGATGAAAAGAGGGTAACGGTGCTCGCTACGAACCGTCATTTCACAACAGTGCTTTTCGTTTTGCTCACATCCTGGACCGCTGGCGCCGGTCCGCCCAACGGCGACCTGGACAATGACAACGATGTCGATCTTGTCGACTACACGCTGTTTGTCGATTGTGTGACCGGTCCTGAGGGCGGTCCGATCGGTGCGACGTGCGCCGCGGTTGACTTCGATCTTGATACCGACGTCGACGCGGTGGACTGGAGCGGGTTCCAGAGCGTGTTCGGTTTCGTCGGACCGCCGAGCGGACTGTTCTTCGGCAACCCGGAATTCAGGGTCGGGTTTGCACCCACGGGCGTCGCGGCAGGCGATCTGAACGGTGACGACATTCCCGACATGGCCGTTTGTTTTGAAGGATCGTCCAACGATCCGGACGGAGTCTCCATCCTCATCGGCCTGGGCGGCGGGCTATTCGCCGAGCACGTAACGTACGACGCGGGTTCATCGCCGAACTCGGTGGCGGTCGATGATCTTGACGGTCAAAACGGCCCCGACATCGCAGTGTCGAATCTGTTCAGCCACGACGTTTCGGTGCTGTTGAACAACGGGGACGGCACGTTCACTCCGGCTGTTTCGTACGGCACGGGAACGAATCCGCGCGCCGTTGCCATCGGCGACCTGGACGGCGACAACGACATGGACCTCGCGGTATTGCGGGCGGTGGGCACGATGTCGATCCTGCTGAACAACGGCAATGGAACGTTCGCCCCGCTGGTGTCGTATCCGACCGGCTCGGGACCGTGGAATTTCGCAATGGGCGATCTCGATGGCGACACCGATCTCGACTTGGCCGTGGGCAACGCATCCCTTGACACGGTGTCGATTCTGTTGAACAACGGCGATGGAACATTTGCCCCACTGGTGGCATATCCGACGGTGGGCAACGCTTGGGCGGTAGCGTTGGGGCACTTCAACGCCGATGCGATTCTGGACATTGCCTTGGCAACACGCTGGGACGACTCAACAGCGATCCTCATCAACAATGGTGACGGGTCTTTCGCGACGCCGGTTCTTTATCCTACCGGACTGGATGGGTGGGGAGTTACCATCGGTGATCTGGACGGCGACGGTGATGACGACGTGGCCGTTTCCAACGCAAACAACAGAGAGAACAACGTTTCCGTGCTGCTCAATAACGGTGACGGCACCTTCGCCGACCAGAGCAAGTATCAGGCCGGGCGTGATCCCCGAGCAATGACCTCGGCTGACCTGGACGGTGACGGCCGGGTGGATCTGGTCACTGCCAACAACGGCAAGTCCAACGTGTCCGTCCTGCTTAACAACGGCGGCGGTGTTTTCGGAAGCGATATTCAAGTCGCTGCTGCGGATTGCTGTCCCACGGCTGTTGCCATCGCCGATCTGGACGGGGACTCCGATCCCGACCTGGCTGCCGCACACGATTCCGACGATTTCGTCTCCGTGATGCTGAACGATTCCGCCGGAGCGTTCACCCTCGATGGCGAGTACGCCACCAGCGCCAACCCCATGTCCGTCGCCACCGGCATGCTGGATGGCAACGGCAGCATCGACCTGGTTACCGGCAACCTCGACAGCCACAACATCTCCGTCCTCCTGAACAACGGAGACGGAACTTTTGCCACACACGCGACCTATCCAACCGGCAGCTTCCCCGGCCACGCTGCCATCGGCCACTTCGACGGCGGCAACGGCGCCGACATCGTCATTGTCCGCCGGATCATCGACAACGGACGCTCCTACGTCGCCGTGCTGCTCAACGACGGCGACGGCACCTTCGGCCCACCCACCGACTATGAAGTGGGTCCAGGATCATGGACCGTCGTCGCGGGCAACTTCACAGGCGACGCCAACACTGATCTCGCCGTGACGCACTTCAATCCGCCATTCCTGGGCGTCTCGATTGTGCAAGGCGTGGGTGACGGGACTTTCCTCAGCCGGGTCGACTACCCGGCCGGAGACAGACCTGGAGGACTTGCCGCCGGCGACTTCGACGGCGACGGTGACCTCGATCTGGTGGTCACAAACCGTTCACTTCCCACGGGCTTTTCAACCATCACCGTTTTGCTTAACAACGGCGGCGCGTTTGGTCCGGGCGCGCCATACGACGCCGGAGACAATCCGTTCCACGCGGCGGTCGGTGACTTGGACGGTGACGGCGCGATCGACATCGCCGCGGTCAACCGAAATGGGCAGAACGTCTCCGTCTTTCTCAACAACGGCGACGGCACTTTCGCTGAGCAGATCAAGTTCGGCGTCGGCGCGAACTGCGAATCCATCGCCATCGACGACCTCGACGCCGACGGCGACCTCGACATCGCTGTCGCCAACGGTGATTTCCCCGGCTCGATTTCGGTGCTCAAGAACCGGACGATTCGCTGACGCGGATTCCGAGTTGGGTGCGTGGGCCGTTTGAACCGATCGGTTTCTTTGGGTAGGATTGCGGCTTGCAATCCGGCACGCGCGAGAATCGCGGCTTGAGGACGGACGGTAGGCCATCATATGCATATTCTCCACACATCCATTCCAGTTCGAGACCCGAAACGCGTTGCGGCTGCAATCGCCGAACTCGTCGAGAGTGCAACGTACAACTTTCTCCACCCGGGATGCTATTTCGTAATGCTCGGTGAACCCGGAGCACTGATCGAACTCTACCGCAAGGAAATCGAACTCCGCCCAGGCGGGCAGGGCGAACCATGCGAACTCCTGGACGTGGACGCGCCGGCAAGATACACCGGATCGCACACGGCCATCCGAGTATCCGCCGACGCCGACCGCGTGATGGAGATCGCAACGGCACACGGATGGCGAGCGGAGGTACATCGAAGAAGAATCTTCCGCGTCATCGAGTTTTGGATCGAAAACGAGTTCATGCTGGAAGTGTTCCCGCCGGACTTCGCTGCGGAGTACTTGGCTGCGTGCAAACTCGCCACATCCTCCGCACTGCAAGCGGGATCGGCCTAGTGGTCCATCAGTGCGGAGTCAAAAAGTTGCCGTTGCATGCCACTGCTCTTGAGCGGTGCGGAATGCGGGCAACGCGCGGAGCATGCCCATGCGTCTGATGCGCGAAATTCGATTCAGCCTCGGCCCAGAACCCGAAAGCGAGCGCCCGAAGGCCAATAGCTGGGCAGGCGTGCCGGGCTCGGACGCGCTATCGCCACACCTTTCCCTGCGCGCCGTCATCAGCGGGCCGGTCGATCCACGGACCGGCTACCTCTGCAACATCACAGCCATCGACAAGCTGCTCCGCACCCGCGCGATCGAGCCGCTACGCTCGGCGTCGTCGGACCCCGCGCGTTGCGGCCGCGTCGGCGACGAAATGGTCCGTCTATGGCCGGCAGTCGAGCCGCACACGCCCCCGCCGGCGGTGTTGGAATCGCTCACGCTTCTAGCAACGCCGCATTTGTTGTTCACGGTCAATCGAGGAGACCCGCACATGGTGAGCATGACCTACGAATTCGAGTTCAGCGCTGCCCACCGGCTTTACTGTGCGCAGATGAGTGACGCGGAGAACCAGCGTACGTTCGGCCGATGTACCAACGCCAACGGTCACGGCCACAATTACGTCGTCATGGTGACCCTCGCAGGCGAACCGGACCCACAAACCGGCACGATCGTCAACCTCGGCGACTGCGAGCGCATCGTCAACGAAGTCGTGATCGATCGATTCGACCACAAGCATCTCAATCTGGACTGCCCGGAGTTCGCGGACCTCAACCCCAGCGTCGAGAACATCACGCGCGTCATCTACGACAAGCTGGAC
>JAJDDU010000100.1 GCA_029260155.1 Phycisphaerae bacterium
TCTCGTCTTCGAAACCGAAGGTGCCCGTCCAGCAGAAGGAGGGAGAGGGCACCGTTTCCAGTGGATGGCCATCCCGTCCGACGAGTGGGAGCGGAACGTCTCCGATGAATCCTGCGATTGTGTTCCACGTGCCGGGTAGCCCGGCGGCGGCGAAGCCGTCTGACGCGACGCCCGCATCGTCCCCGAAATCGATGTTGAGCGACTGAGCCACCGCTGGCGCAGCGCATGCCAGAGCGACGACGCACGTCCACACAACGGAAGCGCCAAGTGCAGCGCCGCGTTCGCCAAAGCTTGGGCGTTTCGATTCGTCTGACATGGGCATCTCCGTCGAAACAGAGTGAGTTTGCTTCGCACATTGTACGGTGAGCGTCAGGAGATGGAAACGCGGGGAGGTGTCTAAACCAGTCGCCCGGCGGGTTGTCGACCGCACCGGGCGATTGGTGTTGTTCGTCCAGCCTAATGTCGATCAGCTACGGTCTTGGACCGAGGCCGCTACGGGAATCTCACCTCCCTGCAGCTGCTTTAGCGCAGCAGCCCGGTTTTGTGGCGCAGGGTGCGGCGTTGCCTGCGGCGGTCGCGCAAGAACTCGTCGCAACGGTCTTGCATGGGCTTGCCTTTGCCCAGTCGCCGACGGTCTTGTGCAAAACAGCCTTGACGCACTTGGTGCCGGATTCATTCAGCATCGGGCAATCACCGAGCTTGCACTGTCCGGGCGGGCATGGGGCGCACTTGCCGTCCTCAACACGACAGCAAGTTACCTTTCCGCCGTCCTTCTTGCAGCACACCTTGCCGTTGGGGCACTTTGTGCAATCGCCAGGCTTGCCGCAGGGCGTGCCACAAGGTGCATCACACGGTTTGTCGCAGGACACGGTGCGCACCTCGGCCGCCGGTACGCCGCTGTTGGGCGTGTTGTCGTTGGCGACCATGATGGCTGCGCCACCGGCGAGCGCCAGCCCGAGATTCAGTATTGATTTGAGTAGCATATTCTTGGTACTCCTTTTCATCACTTGTGTCGGATTTCGCCGCACCGCCCGCCGGGCGAAACCGATCGCCCGAGAAACGCCGACGAAGCGGCTACCAGGATGAAACGGAGCGCGTTACATGATCAGCACAACCGTGCGCAAACGATCAAGATCAGGCTGGGACGTGGTCTCAACGTACTGCGGCGCCCGGCGCGCGCCACCGGTCGCCAGAATCGGCGGCATGAATGTCGCCGGTTGCATTACCACCACGCGTTTGGGCGGTTCGGACTAATTTCCGGGGCCCTTTTCCAGGCGTTCGGACTGGCCGTCGCAGATGTTCTTGCACCGCAAGTAGCAGACGGTCCCCTGGCACGGATCTTCGGATCCACAAGTCCACCGTTCGCAAGTCATGACGGGGACGCACTCGGCAACCACCTCACATTCGGCCGCGGCGCCCGGCCTCTCAAGCCACACAGGCGCTACACACATTTGCCAAGCCACCGTCGCGAAGAGGGCGATGCGCGTACCCACGATGTCAGCAATCATACGCATGGTTTACCATCTTACGGCTTGGCGTGATCCGTGTTCAAGTAAGCGTTTGTAAGATATGTTCACGTTTTGTCGAAACGCGATTGGGGTGCGCCCAACAGCGTGGTGCCCGAGGATGAAATCGTCCGCTGCAGGGCAATCGGTGGGATCGCCCACTGCCCCATGGACTACACCGGGCGAATGGCGTAGGTTTGCGGATGGCGGGACGAGGAGAAATCAGCTGTCATCAGGAGACACCTCGGAAAGTGCCCATGCCAGATCACGACTTGGAGCGACATGCGACAGGTTCCGAGTGGGGGCCGGCTGCTTCGGTTTCCAGAGTAGCTGATGGACGTCGTGTGTCGACGCCGTCGCGTGTGGCCGCTGTTCTTGTCGTCGTTTCGATCACGTTTCATTGGGTTCCAAGCTACTGGGTGCATACACTGCGGCCTATTCTGACTCCTCTGTCTCAATACGGGTACTACGTGTCGATGGTCGGGCTGGGCATTCTGTTGACGGTTTGGTCGCCGCTTGCCTCGGGACTCCGGCTGGCGGAGACACGGAAACGGTGGCGTACTGTTGCGGTCTTCACCGTTGGGATGGTGGGAACGGCGACGGGTGTCATGCTGTTTCTCAAGACTCCGTTCTATCAGCAGTCGGCTGCGATGTACTTGACGGTCCCGCTGTATGAGGAACTGCTGTTTCGTGGGTTTCTTTTTGCCGTCATTGTGGCGGCGTTTCCGGCCAGCTTCCGCGCGGGTCGAATACAGGTGTCGGTGGCAACGCTGGTGACCGGTGTTGCGTTCGGCCTTTGGCATCTCGGAGGTGTGCGACTTCCGGAGGATGGCTTCTTCTGGTTTCAGGTGTTCTATACGACCGTGGCTGGGATGATGCTGGGATATTCGCGGGATCGCACCGGAAGCCTCTGGTCGGGCTTCGTCATTCACTTCGTCGTTAACTGGTGGGCGGTGTGCGTTCCGGGTTTCTGGGCGGAATGAGACGGAACGCTCCCCTGTGGGGGAATCAGAACTCAGAATGGGATGCCTTCCGCCTGAGTCGGTAGGCGGCGACAATGTTCGTGATGAATTCGATTGCCCATTGCTGCGTGACCATTGCCATGGTCGCTCTGTGCGCTGGCGCGGGCGAGGATGACGCTCCGCTTCGTGAGGTGGACCGCCTGACGCAATTGATTCGCGAGGGCGGCGAGTCGGCCGTTCGGGCGCGGGCGGAGGTTCGGAATGCTATGGAAAAGTATTTCCGCGCGGAGCTCATTCCGCTGCATGCCTACGCGCTTCCATTTGCGAAAGGCCGATGGAAGGTCACGCAGGGCAACAGCACCGTTCACTCCCACAGTGGCGTCAATCAATTCAGCTGGGATTTCGAGCTTGTGGATACGGCTGGATTGCTTCACCCGCTCGGGTTTCGTTCGGCGGAGCGGCCGAAGGAGACTTATGCCTATGCCAAGCCGATTCATGCAGTGGCGGCCGGTAGGGTGTGGCTTCGCGGCGGGGCGCTTGACGGTCCCGGTGAGAGCAACATCATCGTCATTCACCATGGAGACGGCACGCGCGCGATCTACGATCACATTCGCCCGGACGGGTTCGCGGTTGAAGCGTCCGACCAGGCGCGACGCGGGCAGCTCATCGGCTACGTGGGCCATTCCGGTGTGACCTATCCGCACATCCACTTCTCCGTTCGAACCGACAAGCTAGACAGCTGGACGCTTCCGATTCGGTTCGAGCGTTACTTCCTGTTCGACCCCTCCACCGGGCGGGTTGACGAGGTGCGCAACGGCGTACCGTTGGCGGGGCAGATCATCGCGGCGACGGCACAAGAAGCGCGTCGCCCTTCCGTCCCGGAAGAGGAGCCCCCCCGCATTCCGGAAGAGGCGAAGATCTTTTTCCACCGGCGCTACTGCTACTTCAGCCATGAGCTAGATTGGATGACCGCGCGGACGGTCTGCGCGCGTCTCGGCGGACAACTTGTGACAATCACGAGCCATCCCGAAGACCGATTCGTCGCCGGCCTGCTGCCGCGAATGGGAAAGTTCGACCGCTGCTGGATCGGGCTGACCGAGGCGGGTCACGCGGGCCGGTGGACTTGGGTCACGGGCGAACCGTTTGAGTATCACAACTGGGCCGACCGTCAGCCCGACAACATGGGCGGCAACCAGCATCATGCCCAGATCGGGTTCGCCGGCAAGAAGCGCTGGAGCGACGGGAATGGGGACACGCGGCATCCGTTTGTCTGCGAGTGGGACAGCGATGCGGCGCGACGTGAGTAGAGCCTGCGGCGGTGGTCTTCGACTCATTGCCACTGGTTGAAAACCTGTGCCGCACACCACGCACCGACTGCTATCCCTTGGTTTCGACGGGGATGCCGTTCTTGAGGACGTCTTCGATGGCTTCTGTGAAGATGTCGACTTCGGTGGGGGTGGTGTAGACGTTGGGGGAGACGCGGATGCCGCTGATATTCTCGAACTCGATGCCTGTGACGTAGATCTTGTGCTGTTTCCAGAGGTGCGTGCGAAGGTCGCCAGCGCCGATGCCTTCGATGCCGAGGGTGGCCATCCCGCAGGACTGTTGCGGGTCGAGACTGGTGAAGAATCTGACGCGGTCATTGGCGGCCAGCCTCTTGGCGAATCGGTCGCGGAGATAGCGCAGGCGGGCCTCTTTTCGCTCGGGACCGATCCCCTCGTGGAAGACGAGCGCATCCGCGATGGCCAGGCGATTGGCGGCGGGGTGCGTGCCGATCTCTTCGAACTTTCGAATATCGTTCGTCTTGGGTTCAGGCGCGGCCATCAGAGGCCAGTGGCCGGCGATGCGGTCTTTGCGCACGTAGAGAAAGCCCGTGCCGATGGGCGCGTGCATCCACTTGTGCAGGCTAGTGCCGTAAAAGTCGCAGCCGATACCGCCGCCATCGTAGACGAAGTGTCCGAATGCGTGGGCTCCGTCGACGATTGCGGTGATGCCCTTGGCGCGTGCGGCGTGGCAGATTTCGCGGACGGGGAAAACTTGCCCGGTGTAGGTAGTCATGTGCGACATGAGAACGGCTTTGGTGCGAGGGGTGATGTTGCGCTCGAAGGCTTCGACCAACTCGTCGGGTGACTGCGGCGGGTTGGGGAAGGGGAACGTCTTGAGCACGATGCCCTCGCGTTGCTCGCGCTGTTTGAGCGTGTTGATCATGCGGGGGTAGTCCTGGGTCGTGGTCAGGACTTCGTCGCCGGGTGAGAGTGTGAGGCCATAGAGCGAGATTTCCATGGACTCGCTGGCGTTTCGTGTGATGGCGATCTCTTCGGCGTCGCAGCCGAACATCCGTGCGATGCGCGCGCGAACCGTCTCGACCTGCGGTTCCTGCTGCTGCCACAGGTTGCGCGAGGGGATTTGGTTGCTGTACTCGACGTGTCTTCGCATGGCGTCCTGCACCATCCGCGGCGACGGATTCACCCCGCCGTTGTTGAGGTTGATGAGGCTGCGATCGACGGCGAAGGCGCGCTGGATTTGGCCCCAATAACCTTCGTTGTCGGCGAGGCTACGTGGCGATTCCCCGGCGAGGTTCCTGCCTGCGGCGCGCACGCGGCGCAGGGAGTCGGGCTGCAGCAGGGCGTAGGTCGCGGCTGTTGCAGCCGCTGTGCGCGTCAGGAATTCACGTCGCGTTGGCATGATGTCACCTCGCTAATTCACCGGTTGAAAACCGGTGCCACAGTTTCGTCATGAGCTTCGGGCGCAAGGAACTCACCACATTGTTGCCATTGACGCCATGGCCTTTACGTGCTGGTACTGTGGATCACTCGTGTTGATCGCGCCGCAATCGAAATCCGGCTGGTCCTTTACGACCTTGCAATACGGTTTTTCGGATTCTATCGGTTTGGTCTCGCTATTGCGGGTCTTATCAAGGTGAACAGGTGAGGCAGTAGTGAGCAGATACACGCGATCGGTGTCCTTTTTCGTGCCATCCCCGGGCGTGGAATGAAGGATGAGGTTTGTTCCGTCGGAGATGGCGGCCACGAGTCTCGCCTCCGCCAGCGGCCAATCTCCACTCATGAAAACCCACCCCTCATTGAATATCAGCTTGGGCGGAGACTGCTGCAATCTTACGGAAGCTAGCTTTGTCGCGCCCGTGTTGGCACCAAAGAGCGCAGAGTAGCAATAGGGCTTTCCGTCGTAGTATTCGTCGATCTCGACCTTGACAGCGTGGTGCCGAATGTGCACGCGTTCCCCGGCTCGCAATGGAATGCCGCGGGCGCTGCCCCCGATGATCGTGTCATTCTTCAAGTCGATAAACCCGGTCGGGTTCCCGTCGATGTCGACGGTCACGAATCCCGTTATGAAAGCGGTGACCGAGTCGTTTTTGGTTTCCTTGTAGGCGATGGTACACTGCTCATCATCGACCACACCATGGCCGCCTCGGGGGCCGCAATGGATGCACTGAATACCTGACCCGATCCAATACGCCACAATCAAAGTCCGAATGATCCAATACCTGTCCACTGAAGTGTACCTCCTTGTAAGCGCTATGATCCGGAAGCTCTTCGCCGCCTGGGAAGTAGCAACGCCATCAGGCCAGCCAAAAAGAACGCAAGAACCGGCACCGACGGGTTGAACATAAGGCGTGTCGTTCGATATGCCAAGACGCTCGCGACGACGACACACAACAAGAATCCCACCGACACGGCCGTACACCGCCATGGGCGCCGCGTGGTCCGGGACGCGACTACCACGCCGATGAGCGCGGCAGCCGACGTGAACAAATAGGTCTCAAGCGAGCGCGGCAGCCGGATGGGGAGCCCCTCGATAAGGGTGTCGATCATTGCTGCGTGCGCGTGCACGCCCGCAACGTTGCGCCCGTCGAACACCTTGTGGTGGTCCCCACCAAAGCGCAAGTCGCCGATCAGTACGACCTTGCCGGCGAACCACGTCCGCAACTGCGTTGCATCGGCTTCGAAGACACTCCCGTACTCTATTGTCGACGCGATCAAGACGTTTTGGGGCGGAATCTCGGATCCGTAGATTCCCACGAGATCATCCCGGAGGAGTTTGAACTCCGTATTGGATTCTTCCATGGGTCTCAGCGTTGTCAGCCGTATTTGATTCTCGGCGTCGATTTTCCTCCGCGCCCGGGGCACGTCCTCCGCGCGATTCCAATACAAGAGACGGGCCGATTGTGCAGCGCGGTCGAGCACAATCGTTGATTCGTGCCCCGGATGACGGAACGCGGCGTATACCTCGACACCAAGTGAAGCACGCGGGTCATCCAACCCTCGCTTGATCGCCAGTTGCGCCCACCACTGCCCGGCGGGCGTGAACGTCCCCGTCGCGCAGCCCCAGCGCGCAGCGCGCACAATCTCATCGCTCATCGGAGGCAGACCGTCGCCGTCGAGATGCCAGTTATGAACGCCCACGACAACGTCAGTGCCGACTTCATTCAACGCATGGATACCTTTGACGAGATCGGCGTCAAATTCGGTGCGATCCTCGAACTTGATGTCCCAGCCAACCACGCCGACGTCTGCCTCGGTGAGCTTCTCCATCAGCCGGCCATGCAGCCGGCGAAAACTCTTCGTGTTGCGTTGCGCAACGCCGGTCAACCCTTCGGACGCGGCGATTCGCCCCATGCGGGTCTCGTCCATGATACCAATCACGCGGACCGAGCCGAAAGGACCCGCCGTCCGCACGGGTGCGGATGTCGATACCAGGAATCGCTCGAAGGCGGTGTTCATCGACGTCCACCTGAACAGTAGTTCGGCGCCGATGCCCTGCGCAAGCAGAGTCGCGACCAACGCAACGACCACGCCGGCGACGACACGATGCGTGTTGACAAGGGCAGTGCATCGCGTCCGCAGTACATAGATGGCGTTGTCCTTACGAGCACTGGTGGCCTCGCCACGGATGAGCCGTTCCAAGTCCGTCGCGAGCTCGCCTGCGGTCTGATACCGGCGCTCGGGATCCTTGGCGAGTGTCTGAAGCAGCACGGTGTCCACGGCGGTGCCGAGACTGGGATCAATCCGCGAGGGCAGTACCGGGGCCACCTCGGCGATGTTCCTGTAGGTCGCCGCAAGATCCTGCGTCACTTCGTATGGGTATTTACGGGTCACTAGGCGGTACAGGATCACACCCAGCGAATAGATGTCGCTGCGCGTGTCCACCCGCGCGTGATCCCCTTTGATTTGCTCCGGTGACGCATAGGCGGGCGTTCCCATGAACTCGCTCGTTACCGTCAACGCGTCGCCATCGAGCGCGGAATGTCCCGCCGCTTTGGCCAGCCCGAAATCCAGGACGCACGGTTCACCGTTCGCACCCACCAGGATGTTGCCCGGCTTCAGATCTCGGTGCGTTACGCCCTGCCGATGCGCAAAACCCACTGCGTCGGCAACCTTGGCGAACAGCCGCAATACGTCGTCACGCCCAAGGTTGTTGGACCGGACGTATTCGTCGAGGGGCACACCGTCGATGTACTCCATGGCCAGGTAGTCGCCGTCGGACGTCGATCCGCTTTCGTAGATCGTGACGATGTGCGGGTGTTTCAGGTTGGCGGACAGCTTCACTTCGCGTTCGAACCGCTGACGCTGTTGGCGCGTTGCATCGCTCCCGCGTCTCAGCACCTTGATCGCCACGACGCGCTGCGTCGTTTGCTGAACGGCCTTGTAGACGATCCCCTGGCCGCCCTCGTGGAGCTTGGACAGAATCTCATAGCCCGTAATCCGCCGCGGAGAGGATGGCGGGAAGATCAACTTCACTCCACCGAGCTCCCGCGCGGAACTGCCCGGCGACGAGCGTGTTCGCGTATCGTGGGCGATTGTGGGCGCGTCGCGAGGATCAAACTCGGCAGCTAGGGCGTCGACGAAGTCGCGGCACGCGGCGCATTCCGACAGATGTGCCTGCACGCGCGAGCTGGATGGAGCGTCAAGCGTGCCCCGGACGAAGCCATCGATTTCGCTCGCCGAAAGGCATTCAGGCATCGCGTCAACCCGTGGGGCGGATCCTGCCCGCCCCGCGCCGCATTACAGGTGAATCAGCGGACAGAGCCCAGCCACCGTCTCAACGATGGCCGACATGACAGGCGGCGGTGGGATTCGAACCCAC